>JANLUX010000262.1:0-10377 GCA_031363705.1 Bacteroidota bacterium | reverse complement strand
GTTATCAATAATAAATATGTCTTGACTGAATGGAGTCCGCCAACTTTGCTTCCAAACCGTGTAGCATATTATAATATTTTACGGTCAACTGATAGCGTAAATTATTCGTTAACAGGCACCGTTCCGGTTGGTGCAACTAGTTATACTGATATCAATGTAAATGTGGATGAGCAGAATTATTATTATCAGGTAGTTGTAGTAAACGATTGTAACCTTGAAGGACCACAAAGCAAGGATGGGTCTTCCATTTTACTTAAAGGTGACTGGAGAAATTACAAAACAACTCTGCACTGGACAAAATATAAAGAATGGAATTTTGGTGTGGATAATTATACCATCGAAAAATTAAATAAGTCCGGTGTCTGGGAGTTGGTGAAATCAGTAGATGGCAACATCACTAATACAGAGATTGATGAATAAAATAAATTCGAAAGTTTAATTATTTCTATAATTTTTAAATCCGCCTCCCTGTTTAGCGTTGCTTGCTTTTTTTCTTGTCGTCCAACATTCAGCTTCCATCGTTTCTGAGTTAATACTGGTCGAACAAACCACCATCGTACGGTGTAATCCTTTTACTTTGCCAACGCTAAGAAATATTGTTTCTTAGTCTTCACCATAAAAAATTAATTAAATGACAAAAAGAATTAAATGTATTTTGATTGCAATCAGTTTGTTTCTTCCTGCCCTCACATGGGCTGACGAAGGGATGTGGCTTTTGATGTTTATCAAACGTCTAAATGAAGCTGATATGCAGAAGGAAGGATTAAAGCTTACTGCAGAGGAAATTTACAACGTTAACAACTCATCGCTGAAAGATGCAATTGTGGTGTTAGGTGGTGGTTTCTGCACTGCTGAATTAGTATCCAATGATGGACTAATGCTCACCAATCATCACTGCGGATTTGATGCAGTGCAAAGCCACAGCACAGTGGAACATGATTATCTGACAGATGGTTTCTGGGCAATGAATCAAGGGCAGGAATTACCCAATGAAGGATTGACTGCTTCGATACTTATCCGCATGGAAGATGTGGGAGATAAAATAAAACCACTGTTGAGTGATACGATGAGTGAAGAAACGCGTTCATCTGTCATACAAAAAGCGTATGCAAAACTCAAAGAAGAGAATAGTGAAAAAGGCCGTTACAAAGTGGATGTAAAAAGTTTTTTCAATGGTAATGAGTTTTACATGTTTGTGCTGGAAGTGTTTAAAGATGTGCGCCTGGTGGGAGCACCACCATCAGCTATAGGAAAATTTGGAGGTGATACTGATAACTGGATGTGGCCCCGTCACACAGGTGATTTCAGCATGTTGCGGGTGTATACTGATAAAGATGGTAAACCGGCTGAGTATTCAAAAGACAATGTGCCCTATCATCCAAAACATTTTTTACCTGTGAGTACTGGAGGAATCAAGAAGGATGATTTTGCTATGATTATGGGTTATCCCGGCAGAACAGACCGTTATCTCACATCTGACGGTGTACAGTTAGCGATTGACCAAACCAATCCTGCTATTGTTAAACTGCGCACCAAAAAATTAGATATTATTAAAGAAGACATGAATGCAAGTGATAAAGTCCGGATCATGTATGCAGCCAAGAATGCTAAAACAAGCAACTATTGGAAATATTTTATCGGGCAAACCAAAGGCTTAAAGCGATTGCGTACAGCAGAACAAAAAAGAGAACTGGAAAATAAATTAACCGCATGGGCAAATACCAATCCTACTACAAAAGCGAAGTACGGCAATGTGACTTCCGAAATCACGAAAGGATATAATGACATGCGTAAGGTAAACCTTGCAAAATGGTATTTTCAGGAAGCAGTCTTAGGGACAGAAATATTGCCTCTGGCTTATTCATTTCAGTCACTTGAAAAAGTATTAAGCAATAAAGAAGCAAAACCTGAAGAGATTAAAGCTGCTGTGGAGCCATTGAAGGAAGCTGCGAAAGAATTTTATAAAGACTATAATGCGTCCACTGACCAGAAAGTATTTGCTGCTTTGATGGAGATGTATAGTAAAGATGTTCCGAAAGATCAGCAATCACCGTTATTTGCTAAGATTGAAAAAAAATATAAAGGTGATTATAAGGAATATGCTGAAGAAGTTTTTGAGCACAGCATGTTTACAAGTGAACAAAAGGTAAATGATTTTCTGGCCAAGCCATCTTTAAAGAAATTAAAAAAAGACATGGCTTACGATGCGGTATCTGAAATTTATAATCATTACATCGCTAATGTGCGTCCGCAAATACGTGCTGCACAGGCACGCATTGATAAAAACATGCGTTTGTTTGTAGATGGTTTACGTCAGATGATACCCGAAAAGAAATTTTATCCTGATGCAAATTCCACTATGCGTTTATCCTATGGAACGGTGAGAGATTATATACCAATGGATGCAGCACATTATGATTATTATACTACCATTGAGGGTATCATGGAAAAAATGGACAATAACAATCCTGAATTTGTAGTTCCGCAACGTTTAGTTGATCTCTACAACAAAAAAGATTACGGTCGCTATGGTGAAAACGGAACGCTGATAGTAAATTTCATAACTGATAATGATATTACAGGAGGAAATTCAGGTAGTCCTGTTATCAATGGCAAAGGAGAGTTGATTGGAATTGCCTTCGATGGAAACTGGGAAGCCATGAGCGGAGATATTGCATACGATGAAAAACTAAAACGAACCATTTGTGCTGACATCCGTTATGTGCTTTGGGTAATTGATAAATATGCAGGAGCGGGTTATCTGATTAATGAAATGAAAGTGGTGAATTAACATCACCACAACGAAATAAATTTTAGCAGAGACTTCATTTAATTATAAAAAAAACCGCTGAGTACCTTTCATGGTCTCTGCGGTTTTTTCTTTTTGTTAGAAATTACAATTTAATCAACAATGACTTTTCTGGTAACCGAGTTTTTTTCTCCTGATAATTTAATGAGATAAATTCCTTTCGACAAAAGAGAAGTGGAAATATTAATTTGTTTTCGCCCTTCTGAAATTTGTTGTGAAAAAATTTTTCGTGCATTCACATCATACACATCAACCATATTGTAATCTGCATTATTGTATTTAACAATAAAGTGTTCACCTTGCGAAACAGGATTAGGGAATATAATAAATGACTCTGCATTTGAATTGGGTTGTTGCACGCCTGCTGTATAATCTGCTTCCAGTTTTACTTCATAGTCTTCACAAAAAACAGAATCTTTCTGAGAGTAAATCATAATGATAGAATTGCTGCCTGCAGGCACCAGAAAGCTGTACCATAATGAATCATTACTACCTGCACTTATTCCCGCATCTGCAGCTATATTGTAGCAAACGTTAGCGCTATCGCAGCTGTTTAAGTATGCGACACACGTTATTAAGGAAGCAGTATCAGTACTATTATTTTTAAGTGTTGCACGAATACAAATATCATTTGGCGTGGTATTTTTATAATGGTATCCATCATGAAATACAATACCCGGTGTAGGAGGAATTGCACAAAGCGCTTTTATATTCTGACAGGTGTAACGCACACCATCAAGATGTAATCTTTGCGATTGCGTGGAATCCACAATTGTTAAACTCCCATGCCATGATGTAGCATACTGTTCAATGGTTAAGGTATAACTTTCACAAGTATCCTCTGTAAAAACACCGCTTACCACAATGCAATATTTAGCACCGGCAGCAACATCAAATGACATAGAATCACTGCCTCCGTTAGAAATGCTCACTCCCGGATCAGCAAGATAATTAATGCACACATCCTGCGGATTAAATGTTCCAAGATAAGCAGCACAGAAAATTTGCGGTGAACAGTTCACCTGCAACCTCACATTAATACACTCGTTATTGATTGATTCGTTTGTATAAGTATAAGTTTTATAAAACACGCCTGTATCGCCCAAATGACCGGGACAAATAAGCTTAGGTAAAACACATGATGAGGGGACAGTATTTAACCTCATCCGCTTATTTGTTATTGTGCTATCCGTTATCTGCAGCCTGTCATGTATCACTGCAGTGCCTATGGGTTGCGCGTTGCAATACAAATGAAAATGAATCATCAGTATTATCAATGCAACTGAATGAAAAAGTGCTTTCATTGCATTAGTTTAAAATCTAAAATTTTTGTACTATGGTTTAATCAGAAAAAATTACCTGTATCTGCATAAACCATAGAGGTGGTTTATGTTTCGTGATGTAAATATGGGCATTTTAAGATTAACAGGAATGAATTGCAAAATTCTTATTTACATATCATTGTTCAAAAGTGTGAACTACAAAAAAATAATTTCAAATTTTATAACAAACAAAACATACGCTGATTTATCAGTCAATTCAATACTTTTAACAGTTCAGTAAAGTCATTTAATATCAGTTGTAGATGATATCCCGTTAAGGTAAAAAACTCAATAACATATAACCAAAAAATCATGTGGAAAGAAGAAAACAACAAACTGTCAAAATCATTTACGTTTAAAAATTTCAGTGAAGCATTTGCTTTTATGACAAGGGTAGCACTGGCTGCTGAAAAGATGAATCATCATCCTGACTGGAGCAATGTTTATAATAAAGTGGAAATAAATCTGAATACACACGATGCAGGAGATATGGTAACAGATCGTGACCGAAAACTTGCAGCAGAGATTGACAAGTTAACGGCTTAGAAATTTTTATTTTCTAAAAATCCAGGCTTCGGGCTGAAACTTTTCTTTGATTAATGCCATCTCAGCTACAACACGAATGGCATCAGCACTTGAAAAAAGACTTACCATGTGCAATCCTTTGTGCTGACCAATAATTGCAGCATGGAAGCCATCTGCCAATGCTTCATCACGATATTTTAAAGCATTGTTATAATTACGAAAACACCCCCCGATTACATGAGTTAATGGTTGAGTTGTTGAAAGTTCAGCATGACTTACCACTGTTGAAGCAGGTTCAGTGATTGTGTTTTCTTTTATTGGAGCTGCTTCAATTTCTTTCTTTACCTCTGCTTCAACATTAACAGGTACCGGTGTTGCCAACAAATCTTCAGCAGCGGATTTTGCTTCATCAGTTTTTTCTGCCTGGCTGGCGCCAATAGAATCTGAAAGCTGATTTAGTTCCTGCGGTTTATTTTCCTCCTGCTTGAAATAACTATGCCTGCCATCGGTGTTATCAGTTTTAGTAGAATGATCAACTACAGGGGGTTTAAGAAAAGGATTTAAGTTACCCAGATTCAGATTCAAATTATTTAATACCGGAGGACTTAACATTAACCAGGTAAGAATTGCCGCAGCAGGAATCAATTCAATCAATCGCCAGGTTTTTATTTTACGCATTGGCTGAATACCTGCTTTGTTCCTCACCGGATGCATTATTCTGCCTGCTTCCTCTTCACGCTTAATAGCGGGAGAATGAATAGTAGTTAAACCGAAAGAATCTTTAAGATAATTAACCCCATTATCAGGAATGAATTGAAGATTTTTTTCAGCATCATAAAACAACACACCTATTTTATCTACAACTAAGCGCTCACCGTTATTTAAGGTAACCATACAGTCCTTAACAAACGCATCAATCATTGCACCTGCTTCTTTATAACTCACATTCATTTTTTTGCTGATATGATTAGCCAGCAGGCCATCACTGATTCGCAGACTTGAATTGAAAGCAATTTTTTTTGATGGTGGAGAAAAAGTATGATGAGCAGGATTTAAAAATGCTGCACGTTGATTGGCAACAAATCCACCAAAACCGGGGATAATGATACAATCATGATGATAAAGTAAATTACTGATTTCTTTATTGAGAAGCATTGAGTGCGCTAAGATAAGAGAAATGAAAAGTTTAGTCAACCAGGATTAGGTGAGTTTTGCACATTGAGCTGTAAGTATTTACAACATACAGTGTAATTAAACTATAAAAAATATTTTTCCGCCTTTTTTAAATCCTCCGGAGTATCAATTGCAATTGTTTCAAATTCTGTGACTTTGGTGCGAATGTGATAACCATTTTCCAACCACCTTAACTGTTCCAGTGATTCCAGCATCTCTGATTTTGCTTGTGGCAGTGATGTAAGTTTTGGAAGAATTTCTGCTTTATATCCGTATATGCCAATGTGCTTATAATATGTTCCATGTTGAAGCCACTCATCAACAGGTACGTCTTTTTTAAATGGAATTGGTTGTCTTGAAAAATAAAGTGCATCACCATTTTGTGCAATCACCACTTTGGGGGTATTGGTGTTTAATAATTCCTCAACAGAAATAATTTTTTTTACAAGTGTTGCGATCTGAACTTCCTCATCATCAAAACAGGAAATCAATAAATCTATTTGTTCGGGTTGTATAAATGGTTCATCACCCTGAATATTTATTACTGCATCAAACTTTGTGGATTGTTTTGATAAAACTTCTTCGCACCGGTCAGTGCCGCTTGCATGATCGCTTCTGGTCATCATCACTTTGCCACCAAAACTGTTTACATGATTGTAAATCCGCTCATCATCAGTTGCAACAATAACTTCCTGCAATTTTTTTGATTGTAATGCTTGCTTATAAACACGTTCAATCATGCTTATACCATGTATCTCTACAAGCGGTTTACCGGGAAAACGGGTGGATGCATAACGGGCGGGAATGATGCCGAGTGTATTCTTTTTCAATGTCCAGCTAAATGGAAAATATGATAGACTCTGTATTAAATTTAATTATTGTTTATTTTGATTCATGCCAGAGCGTATCAGCACTCAAATCAATTTCAAGAGAAGTCCACTCAATAAAATACTGTTTATTGATTACCTTTTTAAAAGCTTCAGGATTATTCAATGGCTTGAAGGCGGGAAATTTCAGAAATGGTTTTAAGTCAAAGATTTTCTTTTCACCCTTTTCAAATTCCAGATATAATATAAAATTATCTGCAGGCTTAAGTGATGCAATTTTCCTCATAGCTTATTTTAATGCTTCAATTTTGAAAACAGGTTGACCATCAACTGCCAATTTCCAGTCTGCCATCAATTCATCTTTATGAATTTCAACCCAGGCTACAATCAATTTCAGTTTGCTCGATGGAATATCTCCTGCCAGCACTCTGCCATCAGGGATACTTATTACTGCTGTAAACTCTGCATATTCTGCATGAAAATGCGGTAATTTATGTTCTTTATTATCCATAAAAAACATACGGATAATTATTCCATAAAACATAGAGATAACAGGCATCGCACAGAGTATTATCAAACAAAAATAAAGGAAAGTTGTATAAACAATTTAAATTGACTTTATAGATTCTGGACAAAGTAATCAGTAATCTTCGTGAGCAAATGCACCCTGTCTTTCCCCAGTACATTGTGCGGGTGTCCGGGATAAATAAAATAATCCAGTTGAATATTTTTATCAATTGCTTTCTTGAGGTAACGAATGCTTTGCTGCCACACCACCACATCATCTGAAGTGTCATGTATCAGCATGAGTTTACCTTTAAGTTTATCAACGTAATTCAGCAAATTACTTTCATCATATCCTTCTTTATTTGTTTGTGGTGTGTCCATGTATCGCTCAGTGTACATCACTTCATATTGGGTCCAGTCAATTACGGGTCCGCCTGCAACTCCAACTTTAAATATTTCGGGATGGCGTGTCATCAGCGAAGTTGTCATAAATCCACCGTAACTCCATCCGTGCACACCCATTCTATTTGCATCAACATACGATAATGATTTCAGATAATTAACTCCTGTAAGCTGATCCTGCATTTCGACAGTACCCACTTTTCTAAATATTTCTTGTTCAAACGCCTTGCCGCGATGACTGCTTCCTTGGTTATCCAATGTAAAAATGATAAAACCCTTGGAAGCTAAATGCTGAAACCATAAATCAGCACCACCACCCCATGCATTGCCAATCAATTGCACATGTGGTCCGCCATATACATATACAATTACAGGATATTTTTTTGTCGAATCAAAATTTACAGGTGTAATCATCCTGCAATAAAGGTCTTCACCCGATTCACTCTTTAAAGTAAAAATCTGCATCCTTCCAAGTTGATAATCACTCAGCGGGTTATCTGCTTTGTATAGCAACTGGGAAGATCCGTTGAAGGTTTTTGTAATTCTTATCTCTCTTGGAATGGTGGTGCTGCTACAGTTGTCAATAAAATATTTTCCATCCTCATCTAATAATATATTGTGAACTCCATCAACAGCAGTTATGCGTTTCATTTTAGAATTAATTAATGATACGCTGTAATAATTAACTTCAAGCGGACTGGCAGCTGTCGCAGTAAAGAGCACATGTTTACCCTGCACATCAAAACCATTTACATCAATCACCTCCCACTCGCCCCTGGTTATTTGTTTGAGTAATTTTCCATCAATGTCATACCAATACAAATGATTGTAACCATCTCGCCTGCTCTGCCATATAAACTGTGAAGGATTGTCTTTTATAAAAAGTACAGGATGCTGTGGCTCTACATATTTATCATCTGTTTCTTCAAACAGTGTTTTCACAAAATCTCCTGTTGAAGCATTGTATTGATTCAGCCACATGTGATTCTGATCACGATTCACAACAGCAATAAAAATAAACCGCTCATCCGGGCTCCATGCAATGTTTGTCAGGTATTGATCTTTGGGTTCACCTGTTTTCAAATAGATTGTTTTTTTATTTTGCACATCGTAAACACCAACAGTCACCTCATGGCTTTTTTCCCCTGCAAAAGGATATTTGATTGGATTGTCTTTCGCTGGTTTCTCAGCAAAATCGACAATCGGATAATCAGTCACCATACTTTGATCCATTCTGTAAAACGCCAGAAGATTACTTTGTGGAGACCAAAATGTTCCCTTTACAATTCCAAATTCTTCGCGGTGAACACTTTTGCCATACACCACATCACGTGATCCGTCATTTGTTATTTGCACAGATTGATGATTGTGATAAAGAAACAAATTAAAATTTTCTATGTAAGCGATATAATCTGCTTTGGGTGATGCATCCATGTTCTCTGCATCATCAGGCAATAACACAGAATCTTTTACAAATAATTTTTGCGAAAAAATATCATACGACAATAAATATTTTTTTTGATTAAAAGTAAATGCCTGGGGGTTTAACCATTTAATGGCAGCAAATTTTGCAAGTGTATCTTTTCCCAATTCTTTCAATTGCGAGTTAAGGTCACGAATAGAAAGAATTTCTTTTTTTACACTTGCACCAGCAGTCTGCCGCACTAATATTTCAATGCTGTCGCGGATATCAATATAGGATACATCATGACTTCCCTTCACCCACATCAACTGCGGAAGTTTTTTTGGAGCCAATGTTGTTCTACCACGTAAAACTGCATCTTCTATTGAAATGGTTTTTGTTTGCGGGAATGCAAACTGTGCAGATAACAAAAAATTAAACAGCAGTATAAATATTTTTTTCATGAAATGAGAGAGATGTAAAGGCAATAATAGTGAAAATAAAAACCGCATTTAATATGTCTGATATTATGCATAACACATCGGATAATTTTCATCATTTATCTTTGAACCATGTTTTGCGGAATCATTGAAACAACCGGTAAGGTTAAGTCATTAAAAAAAGAAGGAAGTAATATTCATATAGAGATCATTGCTCCATTTATAAATGAATTGAAAGTTGATCAGAGTATTTCGCACAACGGAGTATGTTTGACTGTAACGCAACTTACAGCGACCACTTATTTTGTAACAGCAATTGGTGAAACCCTACAAAAAACAAATCTTATTGATTTAAAAGCGGGTGATCTCATTAACCTTGAACGTTGTCTCCGGCTCAATGATCGCATTGACGGTCATTTAGTGCAGGGACATGTTGATCAGACAGCAACCTGCATTGATATAAAAGATAATCCCGAAGGATCGGGAGGAAGCTGGCTTTTTATTTTTGAATACAATGACAGCACAGGAAATCTTACAGTTGAAAAAGGTTCTGTTTGTGTAAACGGAGTAAGCTTAACTGTTGTAAATTCTTCAAAAGGAAAATTTTCTGTAGCGATTATTCCATACACTTATCAGCATACTAATTTTCAGCATTTAAAACCAGGAGAAAAAGTAAATCTTGAATTTGATATTATCGGCAAGTATGTGAAAGAATACCTTAGATTAAAGGATTTAGGGATTTAGGATTTAGGATTTTCAATTTGTGATATGCAAGCATCAATCCTGCAATGACAGCACCTGCTGCAGAAATTAAAAATGCTGATGCACTGTTCAGTTGTGTCCACACAATACCGGTCCATACACTTGCAATAAGAGCAAACAGACTGCTCATTCCGGTGAAGAAACCGATAGCAGTAGCACGTTCTTTATCAGCAATGGTGGATGAGATAATTGCTTTTATCACACTTTC
>JANLUX010000259.1:0-8282 GCA_031363705.1 Bacteroidota bacterium | reverse complement strand
CACGACCACTGAAGCAACCAGCCAAAACAACATCACCAACTTTTAAAGTTCCGTTTTGTACCAGAACTGTAGTGACATAACCACGCCCTTTATCAAGTGATGATTCTATCACAGTACCTTTAGCATTTCGTGCAGGATTGGCTTTGAGGTCAAGCAACTCAGCTTCAAGCAAAACTTTTTCGAGCAGCTTATCAATATTCAAACCTTGCTTTGCAGAAATTTCCTGGCTCTGGTATTTACCACCCCAGTCTTCAACAAGGAAGTTCATTGCTGCAAGTTGTTGCTTTATTCTCTCAGGATCAGCACCTGGTTTATCCACTTTATTGATTGCAAAAACAATAGGAACATTGGCAGCCTGTGCGTGATTGATTGCTTCTACGGTTTGAGGCATAACGCTATCATCAGCCGCCACCACGATGATTGCAATATCTGTCACTTTTGCTCCTCTTGCACGCATTGCAGTAAATGCTTCGTGACCGGGAGTATCGAGAAAAGCGATTTTGCGGCCATCTTCCAATGATACTTCATAAGCACCAATGTGCTGTGTTATACCGCCTGCTTCACCTGCAATTACATTAGCTTTACGGATATAATCCAGTAAAGAAGTTTTACCATGATCTACGTGACCCATTACAGTAACGATGGGAGCACGGGGTACCAACTCTTCTTCAGTATCTTCTTTTTCTGCAATTGCTTCCTGCACATCTGCAGAAACAAACTCTACTTTGTAACCAAATTCTTCTGCCACTACAGTTAATGTTTCGGCATCTAAACGCTGATTGATAGAAACAAACATTCCCAGACTCATGCAAGTGGAAATAATCTGGTTGACACTAACATTCATCAGCTTTGCCAGTTCGTTTGCAGAAACGAATTCTGTTACTTTAATTATCTTTTCTGTTTCCTGCTCAGTAATTGCTTCCTGACGTTGTGCATAAGCAACCCGTTTTTCTTTACGCAGCTTGGATGACTTTGATTTGCCACCACCACTTAACCTGGCAAGAGTTGCTTTAATCTGATCTTGAATTTCCTTTTCAGTTGGCTCTGCTTTAGGAACAAAAGGAGTTGATGGTCTTCCGGATCCTCCACGTTGTGGTCCGCGATTTGGTCCACCACCTCTTTGTGGTCCTCCACGATAATTACCCTGTTGACCTTGCTGTCCTTGCTGCTGCGGTCTTCCGGTGATACCTCCTGCAGGTGGAGTTCCTCCTTTTTTGTCTTTGCGCTTGCGTTTGCTTTTTCTTCCGTCCTTTTCAAAATCAGAACTGGAGGCAACAGGTTTACGTTTGGGCGGATCAACAGGTAAATCAATTTTACCAATAATGTTTGGCCCTGAAAGTTTATCTATACGTACACTAATATGTTCTGGTGGGGCAGGAGTTTCTTTTACAGGAGGTTCCTGTGGAGGCTGTTCCGCAACGCGAGTTTTTGCAACCGGAGTTTCAACTGATGGAGTTACCTCTTGCTCAGGCGTTGTGATGGCTTCTTCCTCAGATTTTTTCTTTCCTTTTGGAGCTACCTTTTTAGGTTTGTCAGCAGGTAAAGCAACTTCAGGTGCAGGTTTTTCTGCCTTTGGTTCTTCCTTCTTAGTCTTACCTTTTACAGTAGTTTTTTTCTTTGCTGCCTCCAGATCAATCTTTCCAAGAACTTTTGGTCCTTCTGATTTTTCAATTTTGGCTTTGATAACTTCTGGCTCAGCAGGCTTTACTTCCGCCTCTTTTTCTTTTTTACGTGCTGTTTTTTTCTCACCTGATGCAGCGAGTTTTAATTCATCAAGGCTACGCTTTAACGAATCATCAGTATCGTTGTCAAATTCTGTTTTTTGAGTATCACCCTTAGCAACCTTAGCTTCTATAACTAAGTTGTCGCGTTTTTGTTTTTCGCGGGTTAATTCTAATGCATCCTGCTTGGCTAATTTATCAGGTTGGTATTTCTCCTGTAATAAAATATAAACATCAGGATTAATTTTTGCATTAGGACTGGATTCTACAGTAATTCCCCTGGTGGCAAGATATTCCACCACGTGAGACAAACCCACGTTAAATTCTTTAGCTACTTTTCCTAACCGTACTGCTTTTTCTTCTGCCATCAGGTAATATTAATTTTGGTTTTTATACTGCGGCAAGTGCTGAGCCGCAACTTGCCAAAATTATTTTATATTTATTTGTACAGCGTATTTTCCGCTGCACGCTAAGCGTTTCATTCGAATTCTGTTTTAAGAATGCGCACTACTTCGCGTATTGTTTCTTCTTCCAGATCAGTACGCTTCACCATGTCTTCCACGCTTAATGCAAGAACACTTTTTGCTGTATCGCAACCGATTGCTTTCAACTCATTTATGATCCACTCATCAATCTCATCACTGAATTCTTCGAGATCCACATCCTCATCCTCATCTTCTGAGTCGCGATATACATCAATCTCATAACCAGTTAATCGTCCGGCTAATTTTATATTGTGACCTCCTTTACCTATTGCTAATGATACCTGATCAGGTTTCATAAACACTGAAGCGCGATGATTGGTATCATCTAATTTAATGGAAGTGATTTTTGCAGGACTCATTGCACGGGTAACATACAGCTGAAGATTATTGGTGAAATTAATCACATCTATATTTTCATTTCTCAGCTCGCGAACTATGCCGTGTATACGCGATCCTTTCATACCCACACATGCACCAACAGGATCAATGCGGTCATCATAGGATTCAACAGCAACTTTTGCTCGTTCACCGGGCTCTCGCACAATATTTTTTATCGTGATCAATCCGTCAAAAACTTCAGGTACTTCCTGTTCGAACAACCGCTCTAAAAACACCGGACTTGTACGGCTTAAAATAATACGCGGAGTAGCGTTTTGCATTTCCACTCTTAAAACAACTGCACGTAATGTATCGCCCTTCTTATAAAAATCAGCAGGAATCATTTCGCTTTTTGGCAGGATAAGTTCATTGCCCTCATCATCAAGTATCAAAAGTTCTTTTTTCCAAACCTGGTAAACTTCGCCTGATACTATCTCCCCAGCACGATCTTTATATTTCCTGTAAATACCATCTTTTTCTAACTCAGTGATCCGGGAAACAAGATTTTGGCGTAAAGCCAATACTGCTCTTCTTCCAAAATCATTCAACTTAACCTCTTCGGTTACATCTTCACCTACTTCAAAATCGGGTTCAATAAGCACTGCTTCTGAATACGCAATTTGAGTAGCAGGGTCTTCTACTGTGCCATCTTCTACAATGGTACGGTTTCGCCATATTTCAAGGTCGCCTTTGTCAGGATTAAAAATTACGTCAAAATTATCTGACGTTCCATAACGCTTGCGCAGCATCCCTTTGATGATATCTTCAATAATACTCATCATCGTGGCGCGATCAATATTTTTTACTTCTTTGAATTCCGAGAAGGACTCAATTAGTACCTGATGATCCATTTGCATTTTTTATTTTGTTTTGAAATTTACTATCAATTTGGTTTCACGAACGTCATCATAGGCAAATTTATGAACATACGTTGATTCAATTTTCGTTTTCTTTTCTTTTTTTATCTGTTTCTCAAGCAGTTCAAATCCTTTTTCATCGGCAGCCTGCAAAACTCCTTTTATTTCTTTGTTCTGTTTATCAAAAACACGCAACTCTCTTCCTATTCTCCGCATGTACTGTTGCGGAACCAGCAACGGAGTATCCATACCGGGAGAAGACACTTCTATTTCGTGAGACTCCATAAAACCCTCCGGCTCCAGTTTATCAGTCAGATGCCTGCTCAGTGAAGAGCATTCTTCCAGGGTAATTCCTGATGGCTTATCAATAAAAACAGCCAACCTTCCGGGCGATAATTTAATATCAACCAGGAATTGATCGCTGTTGCTTATGTGCTGTTCCACCAGGTTTTTAATTTGTTCTTTCCCAATCATGGTTTAAAGAAAGAGGGGACTATTGTCCCCTCTATTACTGTTTATAGTGCAAATATAAGAAAAAAATGGAAAAGCAAATCAAAAGTTGAAGCGGGGTTGGATGGAAACATCATTCAAATTTCCCGATTGGAGATTCGTATTTTTGCCTCATGTTTCTTTACAATTGGCGGGAACAACTTATTTATGGTGCTTCTGCCATTATTACACAACTGATTAACAGCGGTCGCAATCCAAAAAAACTTTTATTTGAAAATATACTTTTCATAAAAGATGATGAGATTGGAGACTTGTGCTATTCCATACCGGTTTTTGCGATGATAAAGAAACAATATCCAAATGCTAAATCCACTTTGTTATGTAAACCTTTTGCAAAAGGGCTGGTGATGGCTGATCCGAATCTCGATCGAATATTTACGAACTGGACCGAAATCAAAGATAAGTACGATTTGATAATTGAATTACGTGGCACCTGGAAAAGTAACTGGTATGCATTGAAAACGCTTCCTAAATACCGGCTGGACAGAGGAAGTGTAAAGTTGAAAAACAAATTTTCAGGAAAGCGATTGCATGAAACCGACATCAATTATAAGATTGTAGAATCTTTAATTGATGATGAAAACAAAATGTTTACGCCTGTTTTATTTCAGTTAAAAGAGGATGAACTTGAAGCTGATGAATTTCTCGTGTCAAATAATTTATCGCGTTTTGCTGTAATGCATACAAGTACAAGAAGAGAATTAAAAAAATGGCCTATTGACCGGTTTCAAAAAATTGCTGTTTATCTAAAAGAAAAATACCAGCTTGACATTGTTTTTATTGGTGATAAAAATGACATAGCTGATATTAAAAAATTGCAAACCGCCATTCCTTTTCAAACCTATTCAACCGCAGGTGTGCTATCGTTGGGAGCATTTGGCGCATTGGTTAAAAAGGCAACGATTTATATTGGAAATGATAGCGGACCACTTCATATTTCTGCGTTAAACGGAATTCCAAGTATTGGATTATACGGACCTGTAGCTCCTCATATTTTTTATCCTCCTGTAGAAAATGCAGTTATTTTGCACAAAGTATTGCCCTGTAATCCCTGCGATCAAATACATTGTGTACATCCGGAAAATCCATGCATACAAAGAATCGGTGTGGAGGAAGTGAAAGAGAAAATAGATGTTTTAATTAATAACAGCGTAGTTGCCTGAATCGTTCTCTACTTTTAAAAGGTTCATTTTTTACCTTTAAGCTTTCGCAGGAACAGGTGGTTCCATTACTGTACCACATTTCTTGCAGGTGCGTAAATCGAGGTTGCTGTAAAAATTATTCATTACCAAAGGAAGCTGTGTAACAATATCAGTCATAGCAAAAGTTTCCTCATATAATTTATTACCGCAGTTTTCGCAAAACCATATGCAGGCATCCATCTCACTTTCGTTGCGGTAAAGCTCCATCACCAATCCAACAGTATTGGCAGGGCGTTGTGGCGAGTGAGGTGTGCGTGGAGGAAGCAGAAAAATATCCCCTTCTTTAATTGGAATATCAACCGGCTTACCATCTTCAATTATTTTTAAAGTAATGTCGCCTTCTACCTGATAATAAAATTCTTCTCCTTCGTTGTAATGATAATCCTTGCGTGAATTAGGTCCGCCCACCACCATCACAATAAAATCATCATTACCTTTATAAACCTGCTGATTGCCCACTGGAGGTTTCAGCAGGTGACGATTTTCATCAATCCATTTCTTAAAATTAAATGCGCGTTGAATAGCCATAATATCTGTTTTTTATTTGTTTGATAATGAGAGAAGACTTTAGCTTTGTGGCTTACCACTTTTCAAAAGTAATTAAAATTAGATTTTATAATGGACTTAGATTTAAGAGGAAAATTTGCGTGGGTATGTGGAAGCACCCAAGGCATCGGCAAAGCCTGTGCACAAGAGCTTGCTTCTATGGGAGCTACTGTTACTTTGATTGCGCGTAACGAACAGGAGCTGAAAAAGACTCGCGATGGCCTGAACCAATCTTATAAACAACTACATGATTTTATCATGGCTGATTTCAGCAAACCTGATGAGCTCAGATTGAAAATTGAATTGCACTTGCGTGATTTTCGTGCACCGCATATATTGATTAACAACACCGGAGGTCCACCATCCGGTGCAATCACAGAAGCGAAAACGGAAGAGTTTGTCAGCGCGTTTAATAATCACTTAATCTGTAATCATATCCTGGCGCAAGCAACCTTACCGGGAATGAAAAAAGAGAAATATGGACGCATTGTTAACATAATTTCCACCTCGGTGAAGCAACCTTTAAAAAATTTAGGCGTGTCAAATACTGTAAGGGCTGCGGTGGCTAACTGGAGTAAAACACTGGCAACAGAAGTTGCACCCTTTGGTATCACAGTAAACAATGTGTTGCCTGGTGCCACTGATACATCACGCATCCAAAACATACTGGAAGCACGTATGCAGAAAACTGGAAAGAGCATGGATGAACTGAGAAAGGAAATGATGATGGAAGTGCCGATGCAACGCCTGGCAGACGCCAGCGAAATAGCGAATGCCGTTGCTTTCCTCTGCTCACCGGCAGCAGCTTATATTACTGGTATTAATTTACCGGTAGATGGCGGCCGTACAGGATGCCTTTGATATGAAACCAACGAACCTTTTACAACTGATTATAATAATTACGATGTTGAGCGTTTTTTTTTATTTAGCCTGTCAGAACCAAAAAGAGTATTCTGTTAAAAACAATAAAGAGTCGTTCAGAGATAAACCTGTGTTTTACACTAAACATGCAAAGTGCGTGATGAATTGCAAAAACATTTCAGAAGATGAAATACAGGAGCTTATTATCAATGGGAAGCTGAATGTTAAAGAAAGTTTTCCAAAAGATAAGCCTTGTCCCACTTTCGCTATTGAAGGATTTACAAACGATAGTCAACAGGTACGTGTGATTGTGGGAGAATGCTCCGGTACTTCAAGAGTGATAACGGTGATTGATCTAGGGAAAGAGCGAATGTGTAATTGCTGGTGATAACCGAAGTATCATGCAGTTAACAGATCTGTAAGCAGGGCAATAACTTCATCCGAATTTTTTAAATTGTATTTTGCATAAGATGGAGCGTAACCAACCATATTTTGACAATATCAATCCTGCAAAGGGAGAAACTTATTCTTTAATACCTGACAGTGACGAACGTGATATTGAAATTACCACTGCTGCTTTTCAATCATGGAGTAACATGGCTGTAGCAAAGCGTTCAGATATTTTCTTCTTTAATCCCATCAGGGAACTCTTGAACCAAGCGGGGGTTAACAGAATTAAATTTTCCAATAATATTTTATAAGTAATCATTGAATAGCTATAATTTACTTTTTCATCATTCCGGCAATTGCTTTTAATACATGTTTGTTTTATTTTTGATAAAATAATCCCCTAAAAAAACTAATCATGAAATTGAAACATTCTCTCTTAATCATTGCTGTGTTAGCAGTTGGAAATGCACTTTCACAGCCTGTGTGTGATGAAGCCACGTATAAAGCCCAACATGGGACCTACCAGCGCATTAATGAACTGATTGACCAGTCATGTGTTTCAATAAATGCAAAGAATTATCCGGAAGCAGAACGACTCCTTAGCCAGGCGGTTCATCTCGACAGTATTCAGTCCAATGGTAATCCCAATGCGTTTCTTGTAGAGGAATTAAACAAGCTAAGGGCATATACAGGCATAAATGAGAACGAGACTTCTTCAAGAGAGAAAAGTAGTTTTTTTGGTAAGAAAAAGAAAAAAGAGGGCTCGGATACTGCCCCAAAACAGGAAGAAAAAACAGTGGTGAAAGAAGAATCGAAACCTGCTGATACGGGAGAACAAAAGGAGAAAAAAAGTTTTTTTGGAAAAAAGAAAGAGAACGAATCAGTAAATAACCCGGTAGCTGCTGCACCTGCTGAAACCTCAAAACAGGAAACTCCTGTAAAAGAAGCGCCTGTAACTCAGCCACCTGCCACGCCTGCAAAAATTGAAACTCAGAAAAAAACTCCCGAACCGGTAAAGCCTGCTCCCGCAGAAAACGTGACTCCGGTTGCCGAAGCCAAACCCTCCGCAAAACCCGCTTTGCCTCCTGGCGAGAAAAGCTTCACATCCGAACAGCTAAAGGAATTCCAGGACAAGGGATTGCAGAAAGTACAGCAATTAGAGGGACACATCCAGATTATTGCAAACAAAAATACACCGCTCGAAATCTCTTCACAGTCAATTGAAAATGCATTGCGCTTATTCGACCGTCCTGAAGAAAGATTAGTGGAGGTTTCAAGTCTTAGCCGCCCGGAAAAAGTAAATCTTTTCGTTAAAAAATACCTGGAAAAATT
>JANLUX010000254.1:0-2823 GCA_031363705.1 Bacteroidota bacterium | reverse complement strand
TGGCGGGATGTGGCCATAGCGCGTGACGACCAGGCCTTCGAGGGGTTTGTCGGTCGGCCACAGCGCTTCGAGCGCCTGCGCCATCGAGCCGCCCGCCTTGCCGGCGCCGATCACGATGGTGCGGCCCTGCGGTGGCGCTGGTAAGAAAGCGGCGGTGTTTTGCAGCGGCAAGGCGCGGGTGACGGCTGCACGGTAAAGATAGTCGAGGAACTGGCGAGGCTGGGTGACAGGGTCGGGCGCGGTCATTTAAAAATCTCCTGCGCCATTGTGCCGCGCCCCAAGCGGCCAGTCGCACTTCGTGCGCGCCGCCAACCGCTCACGCGGCGGCAAGGTCTTCATCGTGCTGCCGTCAACCGCCAAGAACGACAGCATTTCACGCATAGTCCCCGTGCTCAGCCCCGGCACCCATGTCAGCAACAGCAAGGACGACTTCAACTACGTCGTCACCGAGTACGACGTGGCCCAATTGCGCTGGAAGTCGGCCGGGCAGCTCGCGCGGGAGCTGATTGGCATTGCGCATCCGGATTTTCGGGCAGAGCTGATGGAGCAGGCTGGGCGGATGGGGATTCTTTTAGGAAGATTGAGCAGGTATGGGCGAATGTTGACTGCTTGGGCTTGGTGGAAAAGGCTGAGTCTGGCTCTGATTTTGTGGGCCGTCGGTGCCCCCGCCTTTGCTGTTGCGCCCAGGCCGTGAGTCACAAGAGGTTAGGAGCTGTGCCCATGCATTAATCGTGATCCATCGGTTCGTGCAGAGCTAAGCATTCGATTGTCGTTACACTGAATCGACGTGGTCATTCAGGCAGTTGAGATCAATGTATGGGGATATTTACCTCCTGAGCCAAAGGATCAACTTTGCTAGGCTGCCAACCCCAACAGCACTTCACACAGGTAGAGTCAAGTTCCATGGGGCCGTCCGTCGGCCCGTGAACTCTGTGGAAACCAAAAAAACAAAGAGCCTCCAATGACCGACTCGATGACATTGAATGACTGGAAAAGCATCACAACGGCCCTCAGTAGTGGACAAAGAAACTATAACGAGCTGCATAGTCGTTACGCCACGCTGGCAAGCAACGCAGCACTCCTCTTTTCTGCGGACTACGACCAGCAATTCACCAACCTGGAACAGGTTGCCAGGAACGCATCTGTCTTGGCGGTGCCGCATATATTTGCCGCCGTCGACGACGCTATCAGAACGCTGGTCAAGCACAGGATTTTCGACATTGACCGGGAACATTTCGCCGCCACGTATTACAAGCAGTACGACACATGGTCGGCTGCCCATGAAGCAATCGCGGAAATTTATGCCGGAATCGTCACGAATGCGGCAGAAATGGATGCCTACCGGACCGCACGCGCGCAAGATAGTGGGCAGGTTATTGGTGGAGGTATCGGCGTTGAAGGCGCAGCAAAGGGAATCGTTATCGCAGGTGCAGCAAACCTGGCGATCAGCGCGGCTCACTCCCTCTTCGACCTGATAGCCAAGGGCGCAAGTGCGGCAGCTGATGCCAGAAAAATGAACGATATTTTTCGCGCACCAGAGACGAAGGGCCGACTGGTGGCAGCGCTTGAGGAGTCATTGTTGAACGTGCATCTTGCCCTTCTGGACGCGCTGGATACGGCAAAGGTGGCCGACTCGGACTTTCAACGGGTGACGGTTGCAGATCAGGAAAAGGCAAGGCGGATGCTGACAAACATCATGAGAGGCCAGGTCCCGAGTGCGGATCAAGAAAACATCCTGCAGCAAGTGCTGACGCTGAATCCCTATTATCTTGAAGCCTACACCTACGCACTGGATTCGCTCGGGGACGCAGATGGGAACCTTGAGCGTGTTGCCACGTATTTTCATCTGGACTTGACACAAGAAAAAAGGGATCGCGTCAACGTCCTGTGCATTGGCACGACGGAGGAAACGATCATCGACGCTATCCGAAATGTCGGTGAAGCCGGTCAACGCCTGGGAATATTGGTTGAAAGCGAATTCATTGCATCGCTCCATGAGCGACTGCGAATATTTGACACTGATGCCAGGACGGTTGACGGACGCCTTTACCCAACAAGGGATCAGGCGCGGGCCGAAGCCGTGCAAATTCGCGAGCCACACGAGCGGGCTAGGGCTGACGAGGTCCAAGCAGCTGTCGATAAGGCAAAATCCGACGTAGTCCACGGTTTCCGCCAAGTCGGTAAGTATCTGGTATTCATTTCATTAGGCACTTTAGGCATTGCAGCCCTTAGCGGGCTTGGATTGATCTTGGGGAAATTCCAGGCCGGGGACAGCGACCGATCGACGGTTAAGCATCCAGCTACGGCTGTCAACGACGAACTACGCGTGGAGTTTTCTGGCAAATCCACCATTGAGGTTCGTGATGCGACAAAAGCGGTCGTATACGCCGGTGAGTACTCCGAACCGCATAGCGCACTGATCAAGGGTAAGCTGCCCTTCGAAATTTCGGTAGGTTCCGCCTCCAATGTCCAGTTCATTCGGCCAATGCCGGGCCAGGATCAAGGATTTCCAATTGATTTGCTGCCAGATGGTGACGGTCATGTCGCCGCACAGAAAGTGCAGTAAGCAACATCGGTGAGAAGTCGTGGGTTTTGTATTGCAATGTCCTGCGCGGGCGGGTACCAACTTGGCATCGACAGCCCCTCAAACGCTACAGATTCAATAGCTTTTCACGCCCGTATTTATTGGGCTGGCAGTCAATTCAAGGGATTGCTAAATAGGTATTGATACATCATCTTCCCAGAGCCTAGGGCAAATGATCGCGGCGCTTTGGGGTTTAAGCCGGCAGTGGAGGCGACGCTGAAACACAAACATCAAAGAGT
>JANLUX010000185.1:0-2420 GCA_031363705.1 Bacteroidota bacterium | reverse complement strand
ATCATTGTAACTACCAAGTGTAAGCGTATCGCAATAGATGATTGCATTTTCAATGGTCATTTCTCCACCGTCAGTTTGTTGCCACATCAAGCCTGTGATGGTATCGGTTACTGTTCCGTTTCCATTCAATAAAAAAAATGGCGGGTTAATAGTGTAATCATTGTCTTCTCCAAATGTTGTTGTGTAACTTGTTGTTTCACCTGTGTCGGGTAAGCGCAACATTGTTTTGCTGATGGATTGTGAGAATGAGATAATAGAAGTCAAAATAAAAACAGAAAATAGAATTATTTTTTTCATTTATTGAATAATTAACTTTTGATTTAATTGATAATCGCTAATGATAATTTTTACAACATACACTCCGCAAGAAATATTATTAAGCGAAATATTTTCTGAATATTCATTTGTCTCAAAAACTTTCTCCCCATAAGAATTATAAATGCTGATGTTTTTTATTTCGTTACTTTTAATTGTGTTGTCAAAAGAAATTTGAAATTCATTTTTTGCAGGGTTCGGATAAAGATGAATTGCTTTATTGATGTTTTCATTTTTCAATATGCCGGTGATGGAAGAAACAGTATGCCGCACAATAACTTCATTATCTAAAATAAGATTGGTGCTCCAGATAAATTGTGCATCATTAGTAACATCGTCAAAAATGTTTGTGAAATTGGTGTAAGCAAGTTTGTTATTTACGCCAACAGTTGCATTGGTGTAAGTTGTTGCAGTTGGAAATATTGAATCATTGAAAGAGGCATCCATCCAACTTGTTGGTCTGTTCCAATGCAAACCGTAATAACTTGTTCCGTTATTTGAATCTTGTGTGCTGCAATTATTTGAAAGCCGCTGAGAACCATTTTCAGTAGGGCAAGCCAAATCAGTTATTGGTGCTGAATAAAAAGTTTGCGCTTTCCAATCACCTCCTGTTGTTGCAATAATATTATTAGTTGAATCTTTAAAAACGGCAACCATTCCTCCATCACCATCATGGTATTGAAAACCGTTACTAACTTCTGAACCCAAACCCAAGTGTTCTTCCCAGTCAACCAACAGCATTGCAATAGTGAATGGTTTGTTAACCCTGAAGCGAATAATGTTTGAATTGAATTGTGTATAAGGAACATTGTCATTGCCAACAGCAACTCCGTTGATGTACATTTCAAAATAATTATCAGCAAAAATAAAAGCGGTAATTAATTCTCCGTTTGCATCAACGTTAATAATATCAGAACCATTTAATGCAGCCAATGCTAATGCAGATGTTGCATACGTTGCGCCCGTGCAAGGATTATAAAGGTCAGATGCTAACGGAAAGGAAGTGTTTGTAAAATTAACTACTGCAGGCACAGTCCAAACGGTAGCATCAGTAGCAGTGATTGAACCGATGTCGGTGATTCTTCCACCAATGCAAGTATAAAGATTGGCAGATGTAATGGTTGCTAATCCTTGTGTGACGGAAGCAGTGCCTGTATATTGAGCGTTAGCAAAAAACGGGAAGCAGAGTAAGAATAAAATTGATTGTTTCATTAATTTTTAGAAAATTGTTTTTATTTAACTCTTATTGAAC
The DNA here is from genome assembly GCA_031363705.1 of Bacteroidota bacterium. Taxonomy (GTDB): domain Bacteria; phylum Bacteroidota; class Bacteroidia; order AKYH767-A; family OLB10; genus JANLUX01. Next base: position 853 of record JANLUX010000185.1, on the reverse strand, counting down.
TACTAATTTTTTAGTCAATTGATTTTTGGCGAATTGAATTTGCATCAAATAAATTCCTTTTGGTATGTTCTTAATTTCAATGTTGGATTGATAATGTTCTGTTTGAAAAATTAAATCACCCTGTAAATTGTAAATGGAAATTTTCCTAACCTCTTTTTGCAGAATATCATTATTCAACTGTAATCGAAAAATTCCATTGTTCGGATTTGGATAAATCAATAAATTATTTTCTGATGCACTCATATCATTGATTGAAGTAGGAACTACACATTGAGTGAAGCCATTGTAAGTTGAATTTGTGCTGCCTGCCGTAGTGTAGAAATTAAAAGTATATAAACCTGCTCCCGTCCAATTGTAAACTATTGAATCAGTATTTCCACTCAATGTATATGTCAATGTGTAACCATTGTTAGTTGCATTAGGTTGGCAATTTGTAATCACTGCACCATTCAATGGTGTGCCTGCAGGTCGGATAGGGTTTGCATGTGGCTGCGGAATAATCTGATGTGTGGTGTCTTCCGTAACTTGTCCAGCCATGTTGCCAATCATGTAAGGTGCAGCAGCTACTCCGTGATAATGGTAAACTCCATTGGTTCCAAAGTGTCCGTTGTTTGCATCAAGCGCAGCCATTGCAGAACCGTCAGGTTCTAAATTTCCATACACTGCAAAACCATCTAATGCAAAAGCAATAGGCAAAGTTGGCGAAGTGAAATTATACAAACTCATTGGCGCGATGTGATAATGATAATCATCGGCACGTCCGCAATGCCCGCCCCAATTATCTAATTGCCCGGTAAGGAATGCATCGGCACCTGTGTTTGTATAAGGATTAAAAATAGCAACGCCATTTACT
>JANLUX010000152.1:0-2661 GCA_031363705.1 Bacteroidota bacterium | reverse complement strand
CCCCCCCCCCCCCCTAATTAATCCCCCCCCACCCACCGCTAACAACACAACCCTACAAAAACAAAAAAAAGCCCGCATCCGCGGGCTCCCATCCTAAAAACCAAACTTCAATTTTTATATCCTATTCATCTCAATCGTCATCGTAAGCTTCTTAGCCCTTTCAGCCTTCAGTGTTTTCTGCACCGGTACATAATCAGGTATCACAAACTCAAGGTTCCACAGCTCCGGAGAAATTTCTCTGAAGTCTGCCTCACCACCCATATTCGAAAATTGGTTCATCACCTTCGTTGGGTTCTCCTCCATCACTGCCCCCACCTTCACCAATTCCACTCTCATCCTCTACGATCTAACGGGCCGCACAATACTGCATCAACCCTTTAACAGCAAAGCAGAGTTAAATGTGAGCTGGATGGCAAAAGGAGTTTATTTTATAGAGGTAAAAGACAAGGGAGGAGCAAGCGTGAAAGGGAAGGTGGTTAAAAATTGAACCGGCACATGAAAAATGCTGTTTGATTATCTTTGCAAGAAAAATATTTTATGTACACTACATTCCATATTAAAGCAGACGAATTAGATGAAAGTTTTCTTAAAGCATTGAAAACAATGTTTAAGAAAAAGTACATTTCGATAGTTGTGGAAGAAGATATGGATGAAACCGAATATCTTTTATCAAGCCCTGCCAATCGCAGGATGTTAGAACGGAATCTAAAGAATGCAGAAGCAGGAAATGTTAAAGAAGTTAATTTGGATAAGTACCTGAAAAATAAAAAATGAAACGGGTATTTTTTGAAACTGATGCGCAGAAACAATTTGATGAATGGGAAAAAACAGATAAAAAGATTTTTAATCGAATTGTAATATTGCTTGACGCTGCCCGCCAGGAGCCTTTTAAAGGTATCGGCAAACCTGAACCTCTCAAGCACCAATTGAAGGGATGCTGGTCGCGCAGAATTAATGCTGAACACCGTGTGGTTTACAAGGTCACCAACGAAGCGATAATCGTTATTGCCTGCAAATACCATTATTAATATTTTTATTTCTAATTACACCTGACAGGAGAATTCCTAAGAATTAAGAATTGGTGTTTGATTAAGATTCCTGCGCAAGCGCCCTATAAATTTTCCGACAAATACTTTTTCTTTAATGATGCGTACTCATCAGGAAAATACATTCTTAAAACAGCGCTATAATAATTATAAGGTTTATGCTGATAACCCCATGAGCCTTTTTTATACAAAGTATTGTCTAAAAAATAACCATCGTTTTCCCTTTCATAAATACCCATCAGTGAATCGTTTTGCAGAATGGAGGAGTCTTTAAGTATTTTCGGATATTCAAATGGAATTAATTCAACGCGGTTGCTCACCGGATGATAATTAATATCTTTTACATATTCAGGCAGCACCACAGGTCCTACATCCTTTCCTATTTTTTTAGAAGCGGAACTGCCTACCCAGTTTATCAGTCTGCCCAGTTTATTTTCAAAAAGTAATGCGCTGCCATCTGCAATAACTTTCATCAGGCTGAAAGATTCCCTATCGAACAACCATGTGTTTAAATTACCTGCAAAATAATTTGAGTCGTTATAGTTCAATGGCATTTCCGGTATAAGGTCTTCAGGGTTTATTATATTATAGCTGGTGCTGTCAGCGCAATAGCGTGCGTTGTATTCCATCGCAAACTCTTTATTACCAATCATCGGAGCGGCAAAAGAATAGGCTTTAAATTTATTTTTTTTTGAAATTTGATCAGCAGGCAGATTTTCTAACAGTGCCTTTAGCATATTGCACAGTGCACCTCCCTGGCTATGACCGGTAATAATAAAATAGTATATCCCTTCGCGGTTAAAATTGTTTATCTGGTAAACCAGGTCCTTATATAAAAAACCAATGCCGAGCGCATAACCGCTGTGTACTGCGGCATACTCATCCAGGGCAAAGCAATAATCAAATTTTTCACCCTCTATTTCCATTGTTCCTTTGGCAGGAATCATGGCTGAATAAAAATTCTCTATCCAGCTCAGTTGCTTATCTGTTGATCCTCGAAGATTGATAACAGCCACATCCCCATGCTGGTAAACCTGGTATTTGTTATCCATGCCAAAAACACCCGATGTGTATTTTTTCTTATACCCATCGGGTATGATGCCCGCATCTGAATTGTACAGGTCAATAAGTGGAAAGCTGTTGCAGATAGCAATCATCTCTTTTGCTTCGTTCTTATTAAAACCAGGCTGGTGCCTTGCAAAACAAGCACTGCTTATAACAACTGAAAGAAAAAATAAAACTGCTCTCGTCAGCATTTTTTTATTTCACGAATTTATTTAAAGTCATTAACGAAACACGAAACAATTATTGTACCCGCTCAAAACATCTTAACATGTGTACCCTCTTTCTTTTTGGCTTGCCTACATTTGCACACATAATCTTATTTATGCATCGCTCACGTTTTTTTTTATTTCTCATTATTTGTCTTTCTCACAATTGCTTTTCGCAATCTTTCAATATTAAACTCCTCACATGGAACCTTTTAAATTATCCTGCCAGCTCAAATCCATCAGCCGATACTGCATTACGCAATCCATATTACCGTATTGTAATTCAGCAGGAGTATCCTGAAATAGTAGTCACTCAGGAAAATACTTCAACAAGCAGCGTTTCC
>JANLUX010000135.1:0-1804 GCA_031363705.1 Bacteroidota bacterium | reverse complement strand
TTAATGATAAAAACTCATTGTGGGATGGTAAAGAATTGTATGATTTATATTCACAAGCCTACACTCCGTGGGAATGGCATAAACCAATCTTTGACCGTGCAGTTGAGAAAGGAATGATTGCATTCAGTTCTCCCTTTGATGAAACAGCAGTTGATTTTCTTGAAACCCTTCAGGTGCCTTGTTATAAAATTGCTTCTTTTGAAAATACTGATCATATCCTGTTAAAGAAAGTTGCGCAAACCGGTAAGCCGGTGATCATGAGTACAGGTGTTGCAAACATCTCTGATATCGAAGAATCGATTGAAGTTTTAAAGAAAAATGGTTGCACAAATATTATTCTTCTCAAATGCACCAGCACCTATCCTGCCTCTGCTGAAAACACAAATCTTATTACCATTCCTTTTCTTTCCCGAAAATTTAATTGCACAGTTGGTTTGTCCGATCACACGATGGGAATTGGCGTTTCAATTGCTTCCGTTGCATTAGGTGCAAGAGTGATTGAAAAACATTTTACGTTAAGAAGATCAGACGGAGGTGTGGACTCCGCATTCAGCATGGAGCCCGAAGAATTGAAATTACTGGTAGAAGAAACAAACAAAGCATTTCTTGCGCTTGGAAAAGTTCAAACCGCAGTTCAGCCGGCTGAAGAAAAAAACTTATTCTTTAAGCGTTCGCTCTATGTAATTGCTGATATGAATAAAGGAGATGTTTTTTCCAAAGACAATGTTCATTCCATTCGTCCCGCTCTTGGTTTACATACAAAATATTTTGAAGAAGTGTTGGGTAAAAAAGCGAAAGCAGATATTAAAATGGGTACACCTTTAACATTTGACCTTGTTGAATAACAGCTGTCATTTATATAAATCATCAGTAGAAATCATACCAATGAAAGCTGCACTATCATATTTTAATCAATGAACATTTTTGTATTTAGTACACATGCACTTTGGCAGCCACACCTTGAAACGGAACTGGAAATTATTCAGAATCATTTAAACAATGGAGATAACGTGTACCGTTTTGTTTGCAATGGAGATTTGCCGGCTTGTGATGTAAATAATAATCATACATTAAATGTTTGTATTCAATGCAGGCAAATGAGTATCTGTGGCAGCGGGTTGCTTGAAGGAGAAATCACTGATCTCCCAATCATACACGAGAGTATTGAAATCAAAGAAAAAACTTCACACGTAAATTTATCTTATCAAACAATTGAAGACATTAAAAATATTTACATAGATAATTTTGATGTTGGGACAGCTGCATTGTCATCCATTATTTCGTGGTTGCGTGAACCGGAATTAGATATTAATAAAAACAGAAAGCTGATTGATTATTGTCTGAAATCTGCTTTATGGGTTTATTTTTCTGCGATAAAATATATGGAAGAATATAATCCGGATATTGTTTATGCTTTCAATGGACGACTTGTTCATGTAAAACCAATTTTAAGAGCAGCAGCCCGGTGCAAAATTGATTGTTATATTCATGAGAGAGGAAATGATAAAAACCATTATTCTCTTTATAAAAACACCACACCTCATGACCGCACTTATGTTGCAAATAAGATGTATGAATTATGGAATAATGCAGATCCGGAAAAAAGAATAGCAGCTGGTGAAAGTTTCTATACCGAAAGAGTTGCAGGAAAAGATCAGGGATGGTATTCATTTACCAAAACACAGGAAAAAGGATTGTTACCTGAGGATTGGAATAAAGATAAAAGGAATATTGCCATTTTCAATTCGTCAGAAGATGAGTTTGCTTCTATCGGTCCTGACTGGAAAAACGATTTATACACTAC
>JANLUX010000132.1:0-4481 GCA_031363705.1 Bacteroidota bacterium | reverse complement strand
AAAATAACAATTAAGCAAGTGTAAATTATTTTACGATGATTAAAATCGGCACTTATCAAATTGATTTTTCGAAAAGAAAATAATACTGCTGTAATTACAGCTATAATTCCCAATGTCCCCCAAACTGCAAGGGTTCCTTTGTAAAAATTCTTAGCAAATGCCGGCAATGGAAAATGTTCATAGTATTGAAAGAAGGTCAAACCATAAACATTTATTACCGGAACAAAAACCAGAAAGGAAATAATAATCGTGCTTAAAGTAAGTTTCAAAATATTTTGAATTTTTTGCGATGGTTGAGAAAGATACCACACTAAATATCCGTAAGGAATTAACATTGCTCCCGAAGTTATCCTGCATCCAATAGCCAGCCCGATAAATATTCCTGCAATCCAATAATTATTGCATACAATAAAATATAAGCTCATCATTAAAAAGGATAACGCCCATGTGTAATCCAACGCATTTGTGCTGTTAATATAAATCACAGGAACAAACGCCAACGCAATGCCTGCCCATAAATAATTTTTGATTTGAAGCTTACGCATCGTTAACATAAAAAAAGCAATTGCTGTGGTACTAAACAAAACGGTGAGCATATTATAACTTGCAGCATCACGGTTCCAAAACATGACATAAGTTAATTCCTGCAAAGGATGCCCTGGTAATCTGGATACTTCATACTGACCTGTGTTGGCAATTCTCTCAGTTACTAATCGCATTGCCCATGCATCTTCCTCTGCACCATAACCCGCATTTAAAAATGGTAAGCGTGAAAGAAAAATCAGCAACAGCACCCACAAAAAATTACGATGCTCTGCTGGTGTCATCTTATTTATTGATCACTTCAATTGCTTTTGCAAAAGTTTTATCCATCGTATGCAAAACGGGGAACAAACCATTGTTCTGCCAAAGCAGCCGTGCAATAAATGCTTTTAACTGAACCTGAATTAATGGTTTGGAATGTTGAAAACCCTTTTCATCATACTTAACGCTTTTTCTTTCTGCATAAGCAATAAACTTTTTCAACGTTGCATCATTCACCACGAAGGATTTATTAAATGCATCAAAGTCTTTATAATTTTTAAACATAGCACGATTGTCATCCACAAAATCGTAAGCAAACTGACTAAGAAGGCCTGCACCAAATATTTTATTCAGATAATCGGAATTGTAATTTGTATCAAGCGGTACAAACACGTCAGGAATGATTCCTCCTCCGCCATAAACAATTTTTCCTCCGGGAGTTTTAAATTTCAATGAGTCAATGATATGAATGCTGTCAGCACTTTCCAGTTCGCCATGTTTGATTCGCTCCATCAACTCATCATTATATGCTTCCACTCCGTTCTTGTATGATTTTTGAATGCTTCTTCCTGTTGGAGTATAATAGCGTGCAATCGTCAAACGCAGTGCCGAACCATCAGGAAAAACAGTTTGCTCCTGCACCAGTCCTTTTCCAAAACTTCTTCTTCCTATTATCGTGGCACGATCCCAGTCCTGCAATGCACCACTTAATATCTCTGATGCTGATGCTGATCCTTCATCAATCAACACTACTAATTTTCCTTTTTCAAATCCTCCTGATTTATCTGCATAATAATCTGTACGCGGACGTGATTTGCCTTTGGTGTAAACAATCAATTTTTTTCCATCTAAGAACTCATCAACAAGATGTGTTGACGCATCCAGGTAACCACCGGGGTTTCCACGCAAGTCAAGAATGAGCTGCGACATTCCTTTTTTATTGAGCTTATCAAATGCATCCAGATATTCTTTATAGGTAGTAGCTGCAAACCGGCTGATTTTTATATAACCGGTTTTATCATCAACCATGTAAGCAACATCAACACTGTAAATCGGAATTTTTCCGCGTGTAATAATAAATTCTCTCAGCTTGTTTTCACCTCTTCTGAGTATCTCCACTTTTACTTTTGTTCCGCCTTTTCCACGCAATGTTTTTAATACCTGTTCATTGGTGATATGAATACCTGCTTTATTTTTTCCATCCACTTTAATAATTCTGTCACCTGCCATTATTCCGACAGCTTCTGAAGGTCCACCGCTTAATGCAGCTACCACCATGATGGTGTCCAGTTGGATGTGGAACTCAATTCCGACTCCTTCAAAATTTCCTTCAAGCGTTTCATTGGCTGCTGCCAGATCTTCTGCGGGAATGTATGCGGAGTGAGGATCAAGATTCTCCAACATTTTTTCTATGGTGCCATCAACTAAAGTCTTTGAATTAATCGTGTCAACATATTCCTGTTTCACATAACTTAATACATCACTTAATTTATTATAGCCGTTTGTTTCAGGTGCAGGCGTTAACTTGCTTCCCAGAAACAAACCAACAGCAAGCACAATACCTAAAATAAATGGAAGCCAGATTTTAAATTTTATTTGATTCATATAATTGTTTCCTGCGTAGGCTGATAATGTAAAACTTCTATGCCAAATCTTTTTAAAAAATCAACGCCCTCATCTGCATTGATTCCTTTATAGTCAGCATAAGAATTCAGATAAATTACTTTTTTAATTCCAACAGAATAAATCATGCGTGCACAGGGAAGACAGGGAGAAAGTGTGATATATAAAGTAGCACTATCTAATGTAATCTGATTTTTTGCAGCATATAAAATGGCATTGGCTTCAGCATGCAATGCAAGAGAACAGCCACCTTTTCTGTCACGCGGACAACCTGTTTCGGGCCACTCTTCATCGCAGTTATGTGTGCCGGCAGGTGGTCCGTTATATCCTAATGAAACAATGCGTGTGTCTTTTGAAATTACTGCACCCACTTTTTTCTTTACACAATGAGATTTACGGGCGAGGTTGCCAGCCAGGTCCATATAAATATCATCAAAACTCAATTTATTCATAGGGCAAAGATAGTCTGGCTATTGCAGAATTATAAACCTGTTTAAATTTCTTAAAATAATTATGCTTTTGCCCGCGCTCACCCTTAATTCCCTAAAGGGACCCGTCCACACGCACGATTGTTCCCCTTCAGGGGTTAGGGGTTTTTGAAGATGAAGCATGTTTGGATTTATAAAATTTAAACAGGCTCTAAGAATGTAAAATTCTAAATCAGCGCTTCCACTTTTTCATTCAGCCATTTTAAATCAGCCACATTTTTTTCTGCATCAATTTCCTGTTTTAGTTTTTGAAGTTTGGAATTGCTAATCCCTGCACGCACCAATCGCGTTAAAAATTTAACCAGGTTGCGATTGATGGTTCGCTGATATTCTGAAATGCTTCTGTTTCTTAAAAGAAATAAACGGAACGCTGATGCATGATAAAAAAATGTCTCCACCTCATCCAGCTCATAATATGCTTTTAATAAAATCACTCGTGCATCCAGTTGATAAAACACATCTGTGAAAATAACATCCTGCAATTGGCGGATTGATTTTTTAAATTCACCATTCATAAAATACCAGTAAGCAAGATTGTATGCCAAAGCGTTTTTACGTTCAGCAGGTAATAAGTAGTTGATGTATTTATGAATAAAAATACGGCACCACTCTTTTTCGTTTAAACGCATAGCAATACTTACGATATTCTTGTATTCCCATTGCGAAAGATAATCTGCATTCATCAGCCGTTTGTCAGCAAGCATGGTTTTATAAATTTCAAAAAGTGTTTTGATGTATGCAGTGTTTCCCTGGTTAATTTTTTTAACGCAATAATTTTTTACATACTGATACATGTCATTCAATTCGGCAACAGGAAAAAGATGTCCGTGCTTTTTTAACAGCTCACGCAAACGGTCAAAGTTTTTTTCTTTGTCAGCATCTGTCAGCGTTAAGAGTATGTGATAATAAATCTGAATAACAGGAATTTTAGCAAACGGTTCTTTGACAGCCAGTTTTTTTATTTCATCAAACAGGTGCAAGTCAAAATCACCTGAAAGAATATTTTTAAGATTGATTACCTCGCAAAACAATTGCAGCTTACGCGATAAATAAAACGTTTCTAAATTTTGTAATACATCCTGATAATCCAGTTTCTTTTTTCGTGATTGCTTGCTTCCTGTATAATTGAGATGATGATCTGCTGCAACGAAACGGTGATAAAAAAACATTGAATTCTGAACCTCATCCTGTTGTTTTATTATGTGGTAACGATACTGGTATGATTTCTCACAATCACGTTTGGCAAGTTCATTCGCACAAATAGTATTTTGCAACAAATCATCTTTATCAAAACCTCTGAGCGAAATAAAATATTCAAGATGCTTGGTGAGATCAGTGAGCAGGTATCGCATTTGCTGATCGTTGAATCTAACAGTACCAAATATTTTTTTATGCAAGTCCTTGCGGGAAAAACTTTTGTTTTTATTCAGCATTTCTCTCACAGCAATAAAACAATCATCCAGCTTTTTGTTTTCTGTAAAGTAGGGTGAGTTGAGATAAGATTTAAAAGCTTTTACTTCATGCAGGTTGAGTGAACGAATAAGTTCTGTAAGCTTTGAGTATTGC
>JANLUX010000107.1:0-15085 GCA_031363705.1 Bacteroidota bacterium | reverse complement strand
TGCAGGAATGCTTAGCTCGCAGCACTCACAGGCATTTGAAAGCTGGTACGCAAACTGTCCGGGTTTGAAAGTGGTGGTTCCAAGTAATCCGGCTGATGCAAAAGGTTTATTGAAGTCAGCCATACGTGATGATGATCCTGTAATTTTTATGGAGAGTGAACAGATGTATGGTGATAAAGGAATGGTGCCGGACGGTGAGTATTTAATGCCGATTGGTATTGCTGATATTAAACGTGCAGGAACTGATGTTACCATTGTTTCATTTGGCAAGATGATGAAAATTGCATTGAAAGCTGCTGAAGAATTAGCCAAAGAAAATATCAATGCCGAGGTTATTGATTTGAGAAGTGTGCGGCCTATTGATTATAAAACAGTGATTGAATCAGTTAAAAAAACCAATCGTTTGGTGATCGTTGAAGAGAGCTGGCCACTTGGTTCCATTGCAACTGAAGTCACATTTAAAGTTCAGCGAGAAGCTTTTGATTATCTCGATGCTCCTGTAATCCGTGTGATGGGTGGTGATGTTCCTTTACCTTATGCTCCAACTTTGATTGAAGCATATCTTCCAAATCCTGAACGTGTAATTAAGGCAGTGAAGGAAGTGATGTATGTGGTGAAGTAGAGTTTAGATATTATTTAGTTTTGTATAATTAACAAAATGATGGAACTGAATTTTAAATTGGGATTTGAACAACTACTTTTTTTTGTGAAGAGATTGCCCATGAAGCAAAAAAGAAAGCTTATTGCAGCGTTACAATCAGAATTGAATATAAAAGAAAAACCAACTGATTTGCAAAAACTACTTTTGAACGGACCCATCTGGAAAAACACTGAATACCAAGCTTTCTTAAAAAGAAAAGAGCATGTGGATAAATTTACATCATCGTGATTCTGCTTGACACTTCGGTTCTGATAGAATATTTTCGAAACAAAGAAAAGGACAAAACATTTTTCTATCGGCTTTCAGAAACTCATTCACATTTTGCAATTTCGGTCATCACACATTACGAAATATATGTTGGCAGCAATTTGCATCAAGATGTATTTTGGAGCCAATTACTTTCTTCAGTTGCCTTGCTGCCATTTTCAAAAGACATTGCTGACGAAGCAGTGCTGATCAGGAAGGAATTATTAAAAAATAAAAAATCAATCGGCTTTAGTGATATCGCAATTGCTGCAACTGCCCGGGTAAATAATTATAAAATTGCTACTCTGAATAATAAAGACTTTAGCGTTATTTCTAATTTGCAAATGCTTGAGATGTTGTAATCATTTGGTAAATTACTCACTCTACTTTGTTTTAAGTACTATTCAAAACCCTTTTTATATTTTTCTCCAACAAATTTTCCTGCAAATCAATTTTAAGCTCATCACAATATTCAATTCCTTTTAAAGCAAGTTCAAGATCAAATTGATTTTGCAATTGCATGAAATGTTTTTTTTGGAGATGAAAGAAACCTGCTAAATATTCCTGTTCTGTTTGTCCTGGTGTAGGAACAATGATTGCTTTTCTTCCCAACACTGCCAAATCCATAATGGTTGAATATCCGGGACGGCATAAAATATTTTTTGCGTGTTGAATATGAAATTTTAATAACGGAGTTTCTAAATGATTTACAATGGTAATAGTTGATGTAACCTTCGGAACGCTTATTTCTTTTGGTTTACCACGAACAATTAACGATTGAAGATTTGTCCCGATGCTTCGGGATGAAACCTGTTCGATAATTTGATTTTCAAAAATGGTTCTTTGTGGTTCGAGACCGGAGAGGATTACGAGGAGATCAAATGATTTAGCCTCACCCCCTGCCCCTCTCCAAGGGGAGAGGGGAGTATTCTCCGGATATTTATTTCGATCAGATTTATCAATTGAATTATCTACTTCTGCAAACCTTGATAAGGCTCCGATAAAATGTATTTGTGGTAAATAATAATCTCCATGCGACAATATTCCTGAAAGCCCCGGCAATTCTTTTTCATCAGGAACCCAACATTCATTGTATTTACGAATGAAAAAATGATTGATACGATTTAACAACGGTTGCAACCATTTCAATCCTTTCGGACATTGAATGTTTAACTGATGTGTAATAAAAACCGAAAAACAATTTTTACTCCAGCAGCCATATCGATTATCGGAAATAACAATATCAATATTAAATTCTTTAATGAGTTTTTTTATTTGCTGATGCTCCTGATAAATGTTTCGGAACATTCGTGGTGATGATTTTATCATCTGCCAAACCATATTTCCACTTGCAGAATAATTAATTGCCTTTGTACTTAATGATTGATATTTCAATGATGGAAATTCTTTTTTCAATAACTCCAATGAATCACCATCACTGGCAATCATAACATCCGCTTCCTGATTTATTAATTCTTTAATAACAGGAATACATCTCGTTGCATGACCTAATCCCCAATTGAGCGGACAAATTAAAACACGTTTTTTAATTGCTTGCATCTGAGCAAAAGTAATTGATCGTTTAAAGGTTATGGTCTTGGCAGCGAGTTTGGACTTTGGGCTATTGTTATTGGACATTAGACTACAACCTTTAAATAAACTCGCTGCCACGACCAGTACCCATAAACATTATTTTCGCAACCCATAAAAATTTCCATTGACAAAAAGAAAACTCCAACGCTTTGCAGAACTGGAAACCATGCAACGTGTATTTCAATATCCATACTATAAATTAGAAAACAAGCCTGATTTACAAGGCAATTGGAACAAAGATGTTTTTAAAAGAGATGTTCCTTTAATAGTGGAATTAGGATGCGGCAGAGGTGAATATACTGTTGGGTTAGCAGAACGTTATCCTGATAAAAATTATATCGGTGTGGATATAAAAGGTGCACGATTATGGCGCGGAGCTAAAACAGCCAATGAAGGAAATATGCTGCATGTGGCTTTTCTGAGAACCAACATTCAATTGATTCCTTATTTTTTTGCAACACATGAGATAGATGAAATATGGCTTACCTTTCCTGATCCTCAACCAACCGATGCAAGGGAACCAAGACGTTTAACAAATCTTAAGTTCTTAAATAGCTATCAGCAACTATTAAAACCCGGTGGTACATTGCATCTTAAAACTGACAGCACTTTTTTATTCGATTACACCGTGAGTATGTTAAAAAATATTCCCGGTGAGTTTATTCATCAGACAACCGACTTGTATGCGCACCCTGAAGTGGGCTTCGATCTCAGCATCAAAACAACTTATGAAAAAATATTTACCGATAAAGGATTTAAAATATCTTACCTTGCTTTTCGTCTGCTCTGAAGCATTGGGGTGTTAGAATGTTAAGGAGTTGTGCTGAAGTGTTGAGGTGCTGAAGTGTAATGGTGTTGAAGTGCTCTAATGTTGAGGTGTTGAGATATTGGAGTAATGAAGTATGATATTTATTAAACTTGTCCATTCTTTGAAACCTCATCAATTTATCAATTCAACAATTTAAGATACTTGACCACCTCAACACTTTAATCCTTTATTTAAATAAATTTGCTCTCGCTTAAAAACTTTATATAAACATGAAAAAATCCTGGATAGTAATAATTGTAATTGTAGTAGTAATCTTTATCATTTACCGACTCTTTGCAGGCTCTTATAATAAGATGGTATCAAAGGATGAAGCCGTTAGCGCTGCATGGAGCCAGGTTGAAAATGTTTATCAGCGAAGGTTGGATCTTATTCCAAACTTAGTAGCAACAGTAAAAGGCGCAGCTGATTTTGAACAAACCACCCTTACAAAGGTGATTGAGGCACGTGCCAGTGCAACACAAATTAAAGTGGATCCTAAAAACTTAACACCTGAAGCTTTGGAAAAATTCCAGGCTTCGCAAGGTCAATTGAGCCAGGCACTCGGACGCTTAATGGTAGTTGCTGAACAATATCCACAGTTAAAAGCGAATCAAAACTTTTTAGAATTGCAGGCTCAGCTTGAAGGAACCGAAAACCGGATTGCGGTGGAGCGTGGCAAGTTCAATGATATTGCACGCGACTTTAATACTTACATCCGCAGCTTTCCGCAAAGCATGGTTGCAGGTATGTTTGGTTTTCATCCAAAACCCTATTTCGCATCTGACAAAGGAGCGGAGAACGCACCCAAGGTTGAATTCTGATTTTCTTTAATCATTCCTTCAACTAAAAGCATTCACATAAATGAAAGCCATTGATTATTTCACTCCTGAGCAGCGTGAGCGTATTAAGCATGCCGTTCATCATGCTGAAATGCTGACATCAGGTGAGCTGCGTGTGTACATTGAAGACAAGTGCAAAGGCGATGTTTTAGACCGCGCAGCATTTGTTTTTGCTGAAATGCTGATGCATAAAACAAAAGACCGGAATGGCGTATTAATTTATCTTGCTCTTCAGGATCATAAGTTTGCCATTATTGGTGATGCAGGTATTAATATCAAAGTGGGTGATGATTTCTGGAACAAAATAAAAGCGGATATGCAGGCACATTTCAAAGAATCCCGGTTTACCGATGGATTAGTACAGGGTATTATGGAGGCAGGCAATGCCCTTCAGCAACACTTCCCGCGTGCGCATGATGACAGCAATGAATTATCTAACGATATAGTTTTCGGTAAGGATCAATGAGCAGATTATTTACCGTTTTATCGTCCGTTGCCGGTGTCCACGCCATCAACTCCATCAATCGCACTGTCAACTTCTTTAAGTCCATTACTACTCTGTTGCTCATTGTATGTTCCACATTGCAACTCTTTGCACAGGAAATACCACCGCGACCAAATCCACCACGCTTAGTAACAGATTTCACTAACACGTTAACTGCATCAGAATTAGCAGCACTGGAAAATAAGCTTGTGGCTTTTAATGATAGTTCTTCGGTTCAAATAGCTGTTGTAATGATGTCCACGCTGGATGGATATCCGCTCAGCGATTACTCATTTAAGCTGGCTGAACAATGGGGCATAGGGCAGAAAGGAAAAAACAATGGAGTGCTTTTATTGATCTCCATGAACGAGCGTAAAATGTTTATTGCTCCCGGTTACGGATTGGAAGGAGCCATGCCCGATGCTTATTGCAAAAGAATTATTGAAGAAGACATCAAACCATTTTTTAAACAACAACAATATTATGAGGGTATAGACGCTGGTACTACCCAAATCATCAATCTTGCACGGGGTGATTATCAACCAACGGCACCTGCAAAAAGAAAAGGAAAGGGCGTGCCTATCCCCGCGCTTTTAATAATGGCAGCCATCTTCGCAGTTATATTTTTAAGCCGCATACGGTCAGTCAGCCGTTACTCATCATTAAACAGCATTCCCTTTTGGGCTGCATGGGGATTGTTAAACGCAACCCGCGGACGGCAGAGCGGAAGCTGGGGCAGTTTCACTTCTGGTGGAGGAGGGTTTGGCGGATTCGGTGGAGGCAGTGGCGGAGGCGGAGGATTCGGTGGATTCGGAGGTGGAAGCTTTGGTGGTGGCGGAGCTGGCGGAAGCTGGTAAAAACTCAACCTTGTTTTATCTCCCTTGCCGGATAAGCAAATTGAATCTGTTTCTCCTGTGCAATCTTTAAGATGTTAAGTAAAACCTCCTCCTTTACCTTTATATATTCTTCCCACTCATTGGTCATTACGAAAAATAAAATGAGCAGTTCTATGCTGTTCTCCTGAATGCGATTGATACGAACCACCGGATCAGGCTTTAACTTTTCACTGGCACTTAAATATTTCCTTAGCTCTTCCATAAAATCCTGAAGCACATGCAAGGGAGTGGTGTAGTGTATGCCCAGGGGAAAAACCGCACGCGTCATTGCCTTCTCGCTCAGGTTATCCAGCTCGGCTTCGGTCATCTTTTTATTGGGAACGGTTACCAGCGATTTCTCAATGCTTCGTATCTGCGTGCTGCGGAATCCTATCTTCTCCACTTTGCCTTCTACGTTGCCCACCTTTACTGTGTCGCCAACAACAAAAGGCTTATCCAGAAAAATGGTGAATGAACCTAAAAGATTTTCAAGCGTATCCTTTGCAGCCAATGCAAATGCAAGACCTCCGATACCCAAACCGGCTATCAGTGATGCCACATTGATTTTAAAAATGCTGCCCAGGATAAGAAAAACAGTGAAAATCATGATGAAGATCTTCAATGACTCCTTAAAGAAAGGTACCAGCTGATCATCTGACTTTGATTCAGTAACGGAGGCACGGTGCAACATAACAAGACTGAAATAATCAACCAGCCGCAGCACGATCCATGTTAATGAACAGATGATGGATAGCTTAAATAATTTCCACACCATCATCTTTAAACCCATTTTGTTTTCAGAAACCAGGTGCCAGCTTTCAGGATAATGCAGCTGCAAAAAGGCAATGTAAATGGTGATGAGTAAAACAAAAACACTGAACGGCTTGATAAGCAGCTGCACAAATTTTTCACCGCTTACGCCAAAAGAATATTTCTTAAAAATTTTAAAGATGAACTGTGAAAGCTTGCGTGATATGAAACGTTGAAAAATAAGTCCGGTTAAAATAATACCAATAGCATACAGAATAGATTCAATAGAGTTTTCTAAAAAAGTAAACTGCAGCCAATTGTTTCCCATCTCCTAAAAAATTATAAATTATTAATGCAAAGAAAAATTAAATACCGATTATGTCGCCTGCATGGTGTAATAAAACAACAGTCAACGCCTCATGGGCAAATTTATTGGTGTTATATGTTTTCCGTAGGGGTTGAAAATTTTCAACCCCGGATTCGATGTGTTTTTGTATGGGTTGAATATTTTCAACCCCGCCTTACAAATAATTTATCAGGTGTTGAAAATAATTTGTCCGGTAAGGTAAATATTTATGTAGGGGTTGAAAATATTCAACACCGGATTTGATGTTTATTATCAAGGGTTGAAAATATTCAACCCCTACCATGCGCATATTTTACCAGGCGTTGAAAATAATTTATTGGTTGTCTATGTTATTATCAATGGGTTGAAAATATTCAACCCCTACCATGCGCATATTTTACCGGGCGTTGAAAACAATTTATTGGTGTTATATTTTATTTATTTGGGGTTGAAAATATTCAATCCCTACAGTAATAATAATTTTTTTACTACCCTATTCTCCCCATCACTCACCTGCACAAAATAAATTCCGGTGGGGAGCAGTTTACAGTTGACGGTTGACAGTTGACGGTTGTCGATTGCAATGAGTTTTGTTAAAACAACTTTTCCATTGGAATCAAAAACTTTTAGCTCGTAGGTTTTATTAACGGTAACGGGTAATCCGTAAATCATGAACTCCTCCTTTGCAGGGTTTGGAGAAATGTGAATATCAGCATTGGATAATTCAAACTCATTAATACCGGATGCGGTGTCAGGTGTATATTCCCAAAAATCATTAAACATATTAATACCTCCTGCACCTCCTAAACCAACATATCCTTTATTTGTAATTGCAAAAAATGCAGGTTCATCACGACCGCTTGCAGGCAATCCGGTTTTCTGCATCCAGCTATTCAATGCTGGATTATACTGCCAGAAGTCATTCACAAATGTTGTTGATCCTGTAATTTCACCGAAACCTATATATCCGAAGTTACCAATTGAAAAGCCGCATCCATCTGCTCTTAATCCTCCGGGGACATTGGTTTTTTGTGTCCAGGCAGCAGTTGAAATATCATATTCCCAAAAATCATTTAAAAATAAACCATCGGTGCCTGTGCCTATGTATATTTTATTTCCGATTGAAAAAGCCGCTGCTGCTTCTCTTGCCAATCCCGGAAGGTTATTTTTTTGTGTCCAGGTGTCTGTAACAGGATCGTATTCCCACAGATCATTAAAAAAGCTGATAGGTCCACCACTAAATACTGATCCGGTAGTTAAATATCCTTTGCCATTTGCAGCAACAGCACAAGGATAATGTCTTCCTCCGCCATTGAAATAGGCCTTAGAAGCCCAGCTGTCTGTTAATGGATTATATTCCCATAAATCTGCAATACTTACATAATTAGTATTCATCCCGAAACCGCCATATCCTTTTCCATTGATGGAGAATCCTGCACCGTAACATCTTGCAATCCCCCCGAAATTTGCTTTCTGTGTCCAGTTGTTCGCAAGCCGGTCATATTCCCAAAAATCATTTACCATATTTCCAAAACCAGTATATCCGCATCCCACATATCCTTTTTCTCCAATTACAAAACATATCGGACCTTCTCTAAGTGTGCCTGGAAAAGCGGCCTTTTGTGTCCAGTAATCGGCTTTAACATTTATTGTATTGCACAAAATAAGTAGTAGGAAGAACTTTTTCATCTGTGGTTTTCTATACATCAAACATACGACTAAAACACCGTCCTATTAGGAAGATTGCACAATCCATTTCACTCCCCCGGCTTCAGCTGCATCATAAACAAATGCTCCAGCAAGGCTTTATCATCTGCATCAAATGTTTTTCCTCTTCGTTCATACACCCTGCGTGCAAGATCAATGGCTTTATCAATTAAAAACATTTCACTTTCATCGGCACTGCCCCAGTAAAAAGAGGGAATAAACTTTTTCGGAAACCCTGCACCAAAAATATTGGCGCAAACGCCCACCACGGTTCCGGTGTTAAACATGGTATTGATGCCGCACTTGCTGTGGTCGCCCATCATCAATCCGCAAAACTGCAAACTGGTGTTCACGTAATCGTTGTCAGCATAGCTCCATGCCTTTACTTCTGAATAGTTGTTTTTCAAATTAGAGTTGTTGGTATCAGCGCCCAGGTTGCACCACTCGCCTATCACACTGTTGCCCAAAAAACCATCGTGTGCTTTGTTGGAGTTAGCATACATCACCGAGTTGCTCACCTCCCCTCCTACCTTGCATCCGTTACCGATGGTGGTTGCTCCATACACTTTAGCACCCATCTTCAACACTGCCTGTTCGCCAAGCGCAAAAGGTCCGCGTATCATGCAACCCTCCATCACTTCCGCATCTTTAGCAATGTAAATGGGTCCGGTAGATGCATTTAAAACAGCGCACATCACCTTTGCTCCTGCTTCTATAAAAATATTTCCGGGTTCCATTGCGTGGTTGCTTGCATCAATGGATGCGGATATTTTTCTATGCGTCATTCGTGCAAAATCGCTTCGGATGGCTGCATCATTTAATTTAAAAATATCCCAGCTGTTATTTACAAGTGTTGCGCTTCCATCGTAATTTATTTTGGCAAGTTGATCAAAAGCAGTTAAGTAGTTAGAGTTGTCTTCACCCATCCGTGCAGCCAGCACCACCTCATCTTTTATTAATTGCTGACGTGGTTGCAGTGCATTAATTGCTTTGATCAATTCCTTATCGGGAAGCAGCCGTCCATTGATAAATAAATTATCAGCGGCAGTTTTTAAATGGAACTTTTTGCTGAGGTAATCTGTTGTTAAGGTGGAAGAAGCGATGCTTAATACCTGCTCCCATTTTTCTCTGATGGTAGAAATGCCCACACGCAGGTCGCAGCAGGCACGTGTGAAAGTAAAGGGCAGTAAATGTTCGCGCCTTGCATCGTCAAAAAGAATAAGATTCATAGGTTTAATTTCTATCGCGAAAGTAACAGTTAAAAACAATTGTGTCATTCATCACTGGTCGTCTGCAATTTATTTACCTTATTGAGTGATTATTTAACCTTAGTAGAAAATATAAATACAATCACATTACAACCTTATTACCTTATTTTGATTCATTATAAAATAAGATAATAAGGTAAAAATTACTACTTCAGTTTTCTACTAAGGTTAAATAAAATCTGAATGAGTTATTGCTCATTAACAACCTGAAGAAAGATTTAGCTCAGGCATCTGGTTAATGAAAATATTTTTCGTTTAATTTGAAGGGTGATTAATTGAACAAACAAACAAAGGCGTCATTCAGGAGGAAACTATTTATATATGAAACAGGGGAGTTTGGATAATCATGTCAGCGATTTAAAAGCAAAAAGCATTTATTCTTCTAACCGGGCTTTTATAAGATTACCAACTTGCCGCATCTATCTAAATAGTTTCCTCCTGAATGACAGTTATGGATCGAACTTGAGAAAAGGAAAGTGGATAAAGACAATTGTTTACAGAAACTACTTCCTCAGGTTTACTTTTCTTTTTTGTTTGATAATGTTTACACAATTTGCCCATGCCGAATTTGTATGGAATGATAACTGCGTGGAAGCCTATAACGAAGTTTCGAAACTTAATTTCCGCAAGGCAAGCCAGATTTTGGCAAACGAAAGAAAATTGCATCCGGGCAATCTCATTCCTCTTTATATAGAAAGCGAAATGGATTTCCTCCATTCATTTATTTCAGAGGATGAAGTGATATTGGATAAACTCAAAAAAAACAATGAAGCACGCATTGACCTGATTGAAAAAAACAAGGAGCGCTCGCCTTATTCAAGATTACTGATTGGAGAAATGTATATACAGATGGCCATTGCCCGCGTAAAGTTCGAAGAGTTTATCGGAACCATGTACGACACCCGCAAAGCCTATAAAATATTAACTGAAAACAAAACACTTTATCCTGACTTTAAACCCAACCTTCGCGGGATAGGGATCATACATACAGTGATTGGAGCCATCCCTAAAAATTACCAATGGATTGTTAACCTGCTGGGCATGGAAGGAAGTATTAAGAAAGGATTTTCTGAACTGAAACAATTACTGGCTGCCACTTATACGCATCCTGAGTTGGCATGGGAACGCGAAGACATTATCGTTATCCTTACGTTTCTTGAAGTGAGCCTTGAGAAAGATAAAAACAAAGACATCCTGCGAAAGCGTTTTTATAATATCACTGATCTTGATGAGAAACCAATGTTGCAATTTGCAAAAAGTGTTTTCCATCTCGCCTGTTCTGAAAATGACAGCATCATTAGCTTGCTTGAAAACCGAAAACAAAATCCAAATGCTTACCAGATTGATTATCTCAATTACATGGAAGGAACTGCGAGGTTAAATAATTTAGATTTCAGTGCAGAAAAAAGTTTTCTGCTTTACGTTAATAACTATAAAGGCAAATCATTTATTAATTCGGCATGGCAACGGTTGGCGTGGTGCCGATTGCTGCAGGGAGATATAAAAGGTTATCAGACTTATATCAATCATTGTTTAGAGAACACTAAAATCAATACGCTTTCTGATGAAGACAGTCAGGCAACCAAAGAAGCGCAAACAAAAGAGATACCTAATATTCCATTGCTCAGAAGCCGTTTGCTGTTTGATGGCGGATATTATACAAGATCACTGAATGAGATTGCCGGTAAACCCATGAGTGCATTTCCCAAATTACGCGATCAGCTCGAATTTACTTATCGTCTTGCACGTATCTTTGATAAAACAGGAAAAAAGGACAAGGCAGAACAGTACTATATCCAGACACTAAATAATGGTGACATGAAACCTTATTATTTTGCAGCAAACAGTGCATTGATGTTGGGTGTATTAAAAGAAGAGGCAGGTGATACTGTGGTGGCATTGGAATATTATAAAAAATGCCTTGCCATGCGTAATCATGAATATCAAAACAGCATTGACCAGAAAGCAAAAGCAGGAATAAACAGGTTAACGAAATGATTTGTTCCGATTTATCGGAATTGGTGATTTGATAATATTTATTTCTTAATATTTAAAATACTTTTACTAATTACTTAATTCACTATACTTAAAACAATGGATTTCATAGACGAAAAACTCCTTCACTATGCTGAAGAGCACACCACAATAGAAAATGCAATTTTAAAAGAGCTTAATCGCGAAACGCAGGCACAGGTATTAAATCCGCGTATGCTAAGCGGACATTTGCAGGGTCGTGTATTAAGCATGATCAGCCACATGATACGTCCGCAATTTATACTCGAGATCGGAACTTACACAGGTTATTCTGCCATTTGCTTATGCGAAGGATTGCAACAGCATGGCAAGTTGATTACCATTGATATTAATGAAGAGCTTGAAGAAATGGTGCATAAATATTTTGATAAAGCCGGACTTGCTCATAAGGTTGAACATATAACCGGTGATGCTACTTCTATCATCCCCACCTTACAAACAAATTTTGATCTGGTATTTATTGATGCAGATAAAACAAATTACTCACGTTATTATGACTTGGTTTTTGATAAGGTAAATCCGGGAGGATACATCATTGCGGATAATGTTTTGTGGAGTGGAAATGTTTTGAAACCACAATCAGAAATGGATGAAGAGACAAAAGCAATAACTGCTTTTAATGATAAAGTTCAAAATGACAATCGTGTAGAGAATGTATTGATGCCCATACGTGACGGATTGATGATAGTGAGAAAGAAATAGGTTAGGAAGTTGTCATGCTGACGAAGGAAGCATCTCGCGACACATATAGAGATGCTTCCTTCGTCAGCATGACAAAACGAATACCTAAAAATTTTCCTCGTATTTTTGCGTTATAATCTCTCAATTAAAACTAATTCTCTTGATTACATATCCCTCTAAATTATTTGAAGAAGCTGTCAACGAGTTTTCACGGCTGCCTGGCATCGGAAGGAAATCAGCTTTGCGAATGGTGTTGCATCTCTTAAAGTTTAGTAAAGAAGACGTTAATCGTTTCGGAGAAGCGTTGATTAATTTACGTCAGCAGATTTCTTATTGCAAAAGCTGTCATAATATTTCAGAAACGGAAATATGCAAGATCTGTAATGACCACAGACGCGACAGCGAAGTGGTTTGTGTGGTGGAAGATATACGTGATGTGATGGCTATTGAAAACACCAGCCAGTTTAAAGGAATGTACCATGTGCTTGGAGGTATCATCAGCCCAATGGATGGAATCGGACCTTCACAGTTAACGATTGAATCTTTAATTAATAAAGTGGAGCAACAGAAATTCCGCGAAGTAATTTTTGCACTAAGCACTACGATGGAAGGCGATACCACACTCTTTTATATTTTCAAAAAATTAAAACCTTTCGATGTGCAAATTACTACACTCTCACGTGGTGTTGCAATAGGTGGCGAACTGGAATATGCGGATGAGGTAACGCTTGGTCGTTCCATTGTGAATCGTGTGCCTTACGAAAATGATCTGGTGAAATAACCAACTTATCACGCGATGTCATTCAGTAGGAAACTTGTCACGTTTAAAACACCAGGTTTAATTTGTGTTAAAAGCATTTTTAAAAATGTTAAGTATGGCTTTGGGGTTTTAAATAAACTTTTATGGGATTCCAAACCTCCTGCAACTATATGACAAGTTTCCTCCTGAATGACATATTATGTGAGGAGACCATCATCCTATGAAACTCAGCATCATCATCGTTAATTACAATGTAAAATATTTTTTAGAGCAATGCCTGATTGCAGTACAAAAAGCATGTTCAGCAATTGAAGCCGAAGTTTTTGTAGTTGATAATAATTCAGCTGACGATTCGGTAGAGATGGTTCGCAATCGTTTTCCACAGATAAGATTGATTGCTAATAAAGATAATATAGGATTTTCTGCTGCCAATAACCAGGCAATTAAACAAGCAAAAGGAGAATACATTTTGCTGCTCAATCCTGATACTGTTGTGGAAGAACAAACATTTCAAAAAGTTTGTGCATTCATGGATACGCACGGGGATGCAGGAGGATTGGGGGTGCAGATGATTGATGGAAAAGGTAATTTTTTACCAGAATCAAAACGTGGATTGCCAACACCTGCTGTTGCGTTTTATAAAATCTTTGGTTTGTCAAAACTATTTCCCCGATCAAAAACATTTGGGAGGTATCACCTCGGATATCTGGACAAAAATAAAACACATAATGTAGATGTGCTTTCAGGAGCGTTTATGTTAATCCGAAAATCTGTATTAGATAAGATTGGTTTATTAGACGAAGATTATTTTATGTATGGTGAAGACATTGACCTGAGTTATCGAATTACAAAAGCAGGTTACAAAAATTATTATTTTCCGGAGACACGCATCATTCATTATAAGGGTGAGAGTACAAAGAAAAGCACCGTTAATTATGTAATTGTGTTTTATCGTGCCATGGCAATCTTTGCAAAAAAACATTTTGCAAAAAGTAATGCTGCACTTTTTTCTCTGCTGATTAACATTGCAATTTATCTGCGTGCAGCTGCGGCAATTGTGAGCAGGTTTATAGAACGCATCTTCTTACCACTGCTGGATGCTGTTATCATTTTTTTTGGAATGTGGGTATTAAAAAAATATTGGGAGGCTACAGTTCAGAATGTTCATTATCCACCCATATTTATGCAAATAGCTGTACCCGTTTACATTCTTGTCTGGATTACTGCTGCCTATTTAGGTGGTGGTTATGATCGGCCTGTAAGATTATCAAGAATGGTGCGTGGAATTTTAACCGGTGCAGTTTTTATTTTGGTTGTGTATGCGTTATTACCTGAGACTTATCGTTTTTCACGTGCGTTAATTTTACTTGGAACCACATGGGCAATTCTTTCTATCACCATCACACGATTAATTTTAAATGCATTGCGATTCAAACAATTTGCATTGGCTGATTCACAAGCCAAACGGTTATTGATAGTTGGTGACGCTGATGAAGGACAACGTATTCTTTCGTTACTGCAGCTGAGCGGAGCAAGAAGTAATGTAATAGGGTTTGTAAGTACATCACAGGATCAACAGGAGAATTATGAAAAGAGCGAGCTGAAAAAATTTCACCTTGGAAGATATGGCGAACTGAATGACATTATTGAATTATATGAAATCAACGAGGTAATTTTTTGTTCCAAAGATCTGGCATCCCAGGAAATCATCAATCAAATGTTACTTACTAACCAGAGTAATGTTGAATATAAAATTGCTCCGCCTGAAAGTTTATACATTATCGGCAGCAATTCAATTAATGAGCGAGGTGATCTTTACCTGGTAGATATTCAAAGCATCAATAATCCTGTGAACAGGCGTAATAAGCGTTTGCTTGATCTCATTGCCTGTGTAATTCTTCTGCCAATGACTCCGTTACTATTATTTAGTTTGAAATCTCCGCTTGGATATATAAAAAACTGGTTGAATGTATTTGTTGGAAATAAAAGCTGGGTTGGTGTTTCCCATAACAAATCGAATGCACAAATGAAAT
>JANLUX010000093.1:0-7230 GCA_031363705.1 Bacteroidota bacterium | reverse complement strand
GGTGTTACCGATACAAATGTGAATGTAGATAAAAGGCGTGTCATCAGTTTTGGCTTTTTTTCAAGAGGCCTTGTATCCATTTCTACTCCTGAATTATGCCCACCGGAAACCATTACGCTGTTAGAAAGATTTGCAGGAGTATTCGATGGTACCTACACCCGTTTCCTCGATCTGCAAAAAGCAGAGGCTCAGACAAGAGAAGCAAGAATAGAAGCAGGGCTTGAAAAAGTAAGAAGCAGAGCAATGGCTATGCATAACAGCAACGACCTTTCCGAAGCAGCAGGAACTGTATTTACTGAACTGAATAAGCTTGGAATAAATCCTATACGAACCGGCTTTGTTTTACTTACAAGTGATTCCAGGCATGCAAAACTTTATCCGGCTACATCTTTTGATAATGAAAACACACTTTCATTTACAGGCGAATTTGAATTTATCGGTCATCCTGTATTTGAAAAACAATATGAATCATGGCAACAACAGCAAAATTATTTTCCCGTTCTCGAAAACGAAATATTAAAATCGTATTACAAAATTCTTGCTCAGGGGCTTTCTGTTCCATACCAAAATTTTCCGACTGATAAAAAACAATTTGGCAGTTTTCTTCCGTTCAAAGAAGGGTTTCTTTTTACGTGGAGTGATGAACCGTATTCCGAAAAGGAAATTAATATTCTTGACCGATTTAAAAATATATTAGATCTTACTATCAGGCGTTATCACGATTTAAAAAATGCAGAGGCACAGACACGCGAAGCAAAAATTGAAGCTGCTCTTGAACGTGTCCGTGCAAAAGCAATGGCAATGTATAGTTCAGAGGATCTTACAGAAGCTAACACCGCTTTTTATCGCGAATTGAAATCTCTGAGTGTAACTCCCAGAAGATGCGGGGTATCCTTAATTGATAGAGAATCGCGCATGGCAGAGATTACGACAATGAATACTACGGAACAAGGTGAATCCATTAATATTCTCGGACACTTAGAAATGTCAGGACATTGGATACTCGATGATGTTTTTGAACATTGGCTTAAGCAGGAAGAATATCACGCTGTTATAAGAGGAAACCAGATTACAGAGTATTACAAGGCATTAAAGTCACAGGTTTCTTTTCCTGATTATTCGCATGATGAAGTTCAGTATGGATATTATTTTATGTTCAATGAAGGCGATGTATATTCCTGGACTGATACAGAACTCACAGAAGAAGACTTAAAAATATATCGCAGGTTTACTTCGGTAATAAGCCTCACTTACAAACGCTATAAAGACTTACAACAGGCAGAAGCACAAACACGCGAAGCAAAAATTGAAGCTGCTCTCGAACGCGTTCGTTCAAAGGCGATGGCAATGCATAAGAGTGATGATTTGAATGATGCTGTTGCAATTGTTTTTGAAGAGCTTGATAAATTAAATATCGGCATGCTGCGGTGCGGAATTGGCATCATCAATAAAGAAAAAAGAACCGCTGATGCTTTTACTACGGTATCCACTGAAAACGGAAATACATTGCAGGTGACCGGTGATGAATCAATGGATATACATCCCTTGTTGCAAGGAGCCATGGAAGCATGGCTGCGAAACGAAGAAGATTATTCTTACCAGATGAGTGGCAACAACATGCTCGACTACTATCGCGCACTCACCGGTACTAATTTCCATTTGCCCGAGTCGCAGCAAATCATTTCAGAAAGAGAAGGATTGACACAATACAGTTATCATGCAATGTTCCAGGCAGGAGCCTTATTTGCTTTTCGCGAAACTCCCTTTCCCGATGAAGCAAAAGCAATAATGAAACGTTTTGCTGGTGTATTTAATCTCACGTACAAACGTTTTCTTGATATTCAGAATGCAGAAGCGCAGGCAAGAGAAGCACAGTTTCAAAAGCAACTCATCGAAACAAAGCACAGGGAAATAACAGAAAACATCAGCTACGCACTTCGGATTCAGACAGCAATACTTCCTGCCGAAAAATTAATTAAAGAATGTCTTCCAAATTCTTTTGTGCTTTATTTGCCCAAAGATGTTGTTGCAGGAGATTTTTACTGGCTGCTGCGGTTAGAAAATATGATTTTATTTTCTGCCAACGATTGTACCGGGCATGGTGTTTCCGGTGCTATGGTTTCTGTTTTTTGTCACAGTGCGTTAAACAGAGCCATCAGAGAATATAATTTAACGCAACCTTCTTTAATTTTAGATAAAGTAGCCGAGCTTGTAGAAGAAAATTTTACGCAAAGCGAAGATAAAATTCAGGATGGTATGGATACATCACTATGTGCACTTCATCTCCCTTCTCCTTTGCAGAAGAGTAAGGGGATGAGGTTGCAGTGGGCAGGTGCAAATAATCCATTATGGATAGTGCGCAATAATGAATTGATTGAATACAAACCCGACAAGCAACCAATAGGCAAATATGAGAACCGCAAACCTTTTACGAATCACGAAATAGAATTACAGCAAGGCGATACCATTTATATTTTCAGTGATGGTTACCAGGACCAGTTTGGCGGAGAAAACGGAAAGAAGCTCACGAAGAAAGGATTAAAAAACATTTTGCTTTCCAACAGCGAAAAAAGTATGGAAGATCAATATGAAGCGCTACTCAATTATCACAACGAGTGGAAAGGAAAAGAAGAACAAGTGGATGATATTTGTATGATTGGAGTAAGAGTATAAATACGAATAGGAAATTAAGACCTTAGAAAAATTTAATTGTGTGCATCGTGGAAAAATTGAAGCGAAGAATAAGGGAGAGATTGAAATGTATTTTGTGGAGTGTACCTAATAAAAAAATTTAAGACACACGAAATCCCGTCTCGATAGCTATCAGGATACATCGGGGTTGAGCAACAAGTGCGATAGCAATCATTACATAAGCGGATATTAAACAAAATCAGTAAAGTATTACATAGTTTATTTGTTTAAATCAATATCTTTCTCACAAAATAATTTTCGTTTTAAATAGAACTAAATAATATGTCACAAACACGACAACTTGCTGCCATAATGTTTGCCGACATTGTTGGTTACACTGCATTAATGGAGAGAGATGAGGCACAGGCAACAAGCGCTCGCGAAAAACTAAAAAAGAGTTTAGAAAGGGAAGTGATGCTTCATGGTGGAAAAATTATTAAACTAAGTGGAGATGGAGCACTTTGTAGTTTTAATAGTGCAACAGAGGCTGTTCGTGCGGCACTTTTTGTTCAATTGTGTATGCTCGAAGAACCAAAAGTGCCGCTTCGCATCGGCATTCATCAGGCTGATGTGCTATTTCAGGAAATGGATGTGCATGGTGATGGTGTAAACATTGCTTCGCGGTTAGAATCACTTGCTTTTCCGGGAAGTATTTTTATTTCGGCAAAGGTGCATGATGATATTAAAAATCAGATTGATATACAAACCTTATCGCTTGGAAAATATGTTTTGAAAAATATAAAAGAACCGGTTGAAATTTATGCTATCAGCAATGCAGGTTTAGTGGTTCCATTAAATAAAAAATTGGAAGGAAAAGGAATTAAATACACCAAACCAAAAGCAAAAAACCGGTTGTTGTTGTTTGCAAAATTGGCGATACCAATACTTACATTAGGTGCATTGGGATACTATTTTATTCCTCCATATCTGAAAAAGCAACAAGCTAAAAATGTATTACTACCACAAATACAACAACTGGTTAATGATAATTTCAGACCGCCAACTCAGGCATTTGATTTAGCAATTGAAGCAGAAAAACACCTCCCGAATGATTCTGCACTGCTAAAATTGTGGCCTGTATTAGCTACAACAATTGCTATTAAAACCGAACCTGAAGGAGTGCAGGTTTTTTGGAAAGATTACGATCAACCAAAGCAAGCATGGCGACTTGCAGGAAATACACCAATCGACAGTATTCGTTTACCACGCGGCTACTTACGCATGGAATTCAAAAAGAAGGGATATCAAACTATTGAATATGCGGGACCTTGGGCTTATGGAAGAATCGGCAGAGAAATAAAACATGTAAAATTAGCAGCAACAGGAAGCCTTCCCGAAAACATGATTTACATTCCGGCTGATACAACCGCTATGTATATTGTTGGGTTAGAGCAACACGGTGGCAAGGCTGTGGAAGCATTTTTACTTGACAAATTCGAAGTAACGAATACTCAATTCAAAACTTTCATGAATGCCGGTGGATATTCCAACAAAACTTTCTGGAAATATCCAATCATAGTAAATGGAAAAGAACAATCACTCGAGTCTGCTTCAGCGCTTTTCACAGATCATACCGGCCGGCAAGGTCCGGCAAACTGGGAAGCCGGTATGTATCCTGACGGACAGGAAAATCATCCTGTAACCGGTGTGTCATGGTTTGAAGCGGCAGCTTATGCAGCTTATATTAAAAAGGAACTTCCAACGGTCTTTCATTGGGGTATTGTGGCTGCAACTTCGCGGAGTGAGTTTATTTTGCCTTTTAGTAATTTCAGCGGGAAGTCAACTTCAGCAATTGGCAGTTTGCCCAATTACTGTTCATTTGGAATTTATGATATCGCAGGCAATGCTCGCGAATGGTGTTACAACGAAAGCAGTAATGCCGGTCAGCGGTTTATTTTAGGTGGTGGTTGGAATGATTCAAAATATTCTTTTAATGATGCCTTTACACAATCTGCACTTGACAGAAGTATTGCCAATGGTTTCAGATGCATCAAATTACTTCCGGGTGATACTACATCATCTTCATTAAAAAGTGTAGTATCGCTGGCTTTTCGCGATTATCATAAAGAAAAACCGGTGGATGATAAAACTTTTGAAATTTTTCTAAATCATTTTGCCTATGACAAAACTCCGTTAAATTCAAAAATTGAAGCCACTATAGAAGGCGAATTCTGGACAACCGAAAAAATAACTTTTAATGCCGGATATAATAACGAGCGAATGCAAGCCTATATTTATCTGCCAAAAAATTTTAAACCTCCTTATCAGGCAGTATTATTTTTTCCGGGTTCAGGCGATATCTTTTCGCGAAAATATTTACCCGAGAGTATTAACGATCGAATTGATTTTATATTAAAAAGTGGACGGGTGTTGATAAGACCAATATATAAGGGAACGCATGAACGCTCAGATGAATTGAAATCAGACCTGCCTGATGAAACCGTGTTTTATAAAGACCATGTAATTATGTGGAGAAAAGATATTGGTCGAACACTTGATTATTTAGAAACTCGATCCGACATCCAAAATGATAAAATCGGATATTTGGGATGGAGTTGGGGTGGTCATTTAGGCGGTATTTATCCGGCCATTGAAAAAAGAATTAAAGTAATAGTGCTCAATGTTGGAGGAATGGTAATGACCAGGGCATTGCCCGAAGTGGATCAAATAAATTTTCTTCCGCACATTACACAACCTGTATTAATGTTAAACGGTAAACTTGATATGTTTTTCCCATTAGAAACATCACAGAAACCAATGTTTGAATTTTTGGGAACACCCAATGAACATAAAAAAATGATTTTTTATGAATCGGGACACCTTGTTCCTCGTACCGATTTTGTGAGAGAGTCACTTTTTTGGTATGATAAATATCTGGGGCCGGTGAAATAATATTTATTACAATGTCTTTATGCATTTTAACAAAAACATCAAATGAAAAAAGTAATTATCTGCGGATTATCATTTATAATAGTTAAGGTTCAATTAACAGAAATAGATCATTTCAAAAGTCGGGCGAAGAATAAGGGAGAGATTGATATGTATTTTGTGGAAGGATAAAAATGCTGAACTTTGGAAGTGAATTCAAATGGAAATTTTAAAAAATATATGGCAAATCTTCAAACAAACTTCGCAGGAATAAAATCTCCAAATCCATTTTGGTTAGCGAGCGCACCTCCCACAAACAGCGGGTATCAAATAATGAAAGCATTTGACGCAGGATGGGGAGGTGCAGTTTGGAAAACACTGGGTGTTCCGGTTGTAAATGTTTCTTCAAGATATGGTTCACTCAATTATCGCGACACGCGCATGATGGGTTTCAATAATATTGAATTGATTACTGATCGTCCCTTGCGTGATAACCTTCGTGAGATTGAAGAAGTAAAAAAACGTTTTCCAAATCATGCAGTGATTGCTTCACTTATGGTGGAAACAAAAGAGGAGTGGCATCAGATAATGAAGGATGTTACCAATGCCGGTGCAGATGGTGTTGAATTGAATTTCGGTTGTCCGCATGGAATGTGCGAACGCGGAATGGGCTCTGCAGTTGGACAAGAACCCAAAATTTTAAAAATGATTGTTGAATGGGTGAAAGAAGTTGCAACCATTCCTGTTATCGTAAAACTCACTCCTAATATTTCAGACATAACACGTCCTGCGGTGGCTGCTGTGGAAGGAGGTGGTGATGCCATTTCTTTAATTAATACTATACAAAGCATTATCGGAGTTGATATTGATAAGTTTGTCCCCTACCCTATTGTTGATGGCAAAAGCACCAATGGTGGTTACTGTGGTCCTGCAGTAAAACCAATTGCCATGAACATGTTGAAAAACTGTGCACAACATCCGCAGGTAAATATTCCAATTAGTGGAATAGGTGGAGTAGAAAACTGGAGAGATGCTGTTGAATTTATTTTACTGGGCGCCACAAGTGTTCAGGTTTGCACAGCTGTTATGCATTATGGTTTTGGAATTATTCGCGAGATGATTGTTGGACTGGAACAATACATGGATGAAAAAGGATTTAAAACTTTAGATGATTTCAGAGGGAAAGCGTTAGGAAACATCATGCATTGGGAAGATTTGAATCTGAAATATAAAGTGGTTGCAAGCATCAACGAAGATAAATGTATCGGATGCCAGTTGTGTTATACTGCCTGTGAAGACGGAGCTCACCAGGCCATCGGATTAAGTGATGATATTTTAAATCGCAAGCCGCACATCATTGAAGAAAATTGTGTTGGTTGTAATTTGTGTTCATTGGTTTGCCCGGTGGAAGATTGCATCACCATGGAAAGAAGGGACAATGGTACTGAACATAACACATGGAAAGAAAGAACCATTGCCGGAACTATTCCTACAACTTTTAATGATGAGTTAGCTGGCGGTTTGCATCACTGGGTTCCTGAACCGGAGGAAGCTTTAGTTAAAAAGAAACCTTTGCATTATCAAAATAAAAAAAATGGAGTTGGTTAGTTTCTTACGTAAGGTTCAAGTGTTGAACTAATGCTTACAACAACTTCTTCAGCAATATTTTGC
>JANLUX010000074.1:0-2802 GCA_031363705.1 Bacteroidota bacterium | reverse complement strand
CAAATGCACGTCCGCTTACTTCTCCAATCTCATCACGAATAAATTGTGACAAGGCCTTTAATTTTTCTTTGATGACGGAATGGTAATCTCTGCCGTATGCATACTTGGAAATCTTTGGTGCAGAGGGATTTTGATTTGATTCAGGATAATAATTAAGCAGCAATGAGACAACAGACTTTGCACCATCAACTAATTTTCGTGGATCTAATCGTTTATCAAACCAGCGTTCCATATAACTCATCTTCCCGTGATAGTTTTGAGCAAGCCATTGCTCAAGGCGTGGGGCTTCTTCTTCTAAAAAATCAGCTTTGGAAATACCACAATGCATAAACCCGAGACGATAAGCCTCTTGCTTGATCATTTGTGTGTACTGCTGCTTTGTCATTGTTTTATTGTTGCATTGTTAGATCGCTAAATTGTTTCATTGTTAAACCGTTGATTTAAATTAACAATGAAACAATTCAACAATGAAGCAATAAAAATCAGTCAAACAACTCCCCTGGATTTCGCTTTGCAATCTTACCAAGATGCTTGTATGCTTTCTCAGTTACTTCACGTCCGCGGGGTGTACGATGTAAAAAACCTTCCATAATTAAAAATGGTTCATAAACTTCTTCAATCGTGCCTGCCTCTTCACTCACAGCTGTTGCAATGGTATTTAATCCAACAGGTCCACCTTTAAATTTATCAATGATCACAGACAAAATTCTATTGTCCATTTCATCTAAACCGTGTACATCAACATTGAGCGCCTCTAATGCAAACTGTGCAATAGGTATATCTACTTTTCCATTTCCTTTTATCTGTGCAAAATCTCTTACTCTGCGCAGCAAAGCATTTGCAATACGCGGAGTTCCACGGCTTCTGCGGGCAATTTCAAAAGCGGCCTCATCTGTAATTTCTATTTTAAGAATGTCTGCAGATCGAAAAACTATTAACTGTAAAAGTTTGGCATCATAATATTCCAAACGGGATGTGATTCCAAACCGTGCACGTAATGGTGAAGTAAGTAAGCCTGATCTGGTGGTTGCACCAATTAATGTAAACGGATTTAATTTAATCTGAACACTTCTTGCATTTGGTCCGCTCTCAATCATGATGTCAATCTTATAATCTTCCATTGCAGAATAGAGATACTCTTCTACAACCGGACTCAGACGATGTATTTCATCAATGAACAAAACATCATGAGGTTCTAAGTTTGTCAGTAATCCCGCCAAATCACCCGGCTTGTCTAAAACAGGTCCTGATGTCACTTTCATTTTACTATTCAGCTCATTAGCAATAATATTTGCCAAAGTTGTTTTGCCTAATCCGGGAGGTCCATGTAAAAGCACATGATCCAAAGCTTCTCCGCGCTGCTTTGCAGCCTGCACAAAAACCCGCAGGTTTTCCACCACTTTTTTCTGACCTGTGAAGTCTTCAAAATCAAGCGGACGTAAAACTTTCTCTATCTCCTTTTCAACCGAAGAAAGGTTTTCGTCATCAGGATTAATGTTTGCATTACGCATGAAACAAAAGTAAGAGTTTAAATTTATCTACGAATACGAATTGATACGAATCTACGAATTGCTGCCATCGTCATTCGTAGATTCGTATCAATTCGTATTTGTAGTTGTTTTTAATTTCCAAACTATTATCGAGCGATCATCACCAGTGGAGATTAAAAAATTATCCATCCACAATAATTTATTTACTGAATGTGTGTGACCGTCATTATGCTCTTTATCCAGTTTTGCAATCACTTCAAATGTTTTTGCATCCCATAACTTGATTGTTTTGTCGCGGCTTGCAGTTGCAAATATTTTTTTTGATGAATGAAAAGCTATATCATATATCGCATAATTATGTGCAGGAATTGATTGAATGAGTGAGTAATCATCTGTCGAAAAAATATTAAGATGAGCATCACGCGATCCGCTCAACAGAAATTTACCATCATCAGCGTAAGCAACTGTATTCACTGAAAAATCTTTTGTGTGTGCCTGGAAACGATAGATGATTTCAATATCCGGAATGGATAATATAAGAATGCTGCCATCAGCGCATGTAATAGTAGCTTCATCTTTAACAGGATGAAAAGCAAAACATCGCAATTTACCTTCAGCAATCTTCAAAGTTTTAATAAGATGATAATCCTTTGAGGAAAGAACTGATAAAGTTCCATCACCTGCTAAAGTAAAAACCAGTTCATATTTTTTAAGATACGCAATGTAAAATACCGGTGCAGAATGATATTGAAGCAATCGCTCTTCTGCATTTGTTTTTAAATTAATAACATGCACTCCGCCATTGCTTTGCCCGATAAGCAAATGATCATTTTCAGGAATATAACGCAATGAATAAATGATTCCTGTTGATTTTGCAATCATCACACCATCACTTGTTTCATCTGCGTTCCATTGAGCAACAACCTGATCACCACTGCCAGTCCAGAAAATGTCAGTGTCCTTTTTTGATTCCAGCGCATATATCCCGCTTCGATGACCGGTTAAACGGGATACTAATTGCACACTGATAGAATTTTTTTTCATGAACCGGCACAAAGAAAATCATTATCAGGTTAATGTAAATTAATCTCGGACCTGTATAGTTATAACAAAATTTGATTTGTACTTATGATTAGATAATGTGTATTATTACATCATCAACAACAACATAATCCATGAAAAAAAATTTACAATTCACCTTCCTGTTTGTTTGCACAATTATATTGAATGCAAACTCAAAAGAAAACAAGAGTGTAGTTCACAAAAGAACAACGCCTGTAGTGCAAACTGCTAACTGTCCTAATTCCACTGC
>JANLUX010000059.1:0-2414 GCA_031363705.1 Bacteroidota bacterium | reverse complement strand
AAGTGTTGCGCCAGCATTAAATCGCCGCCCAGTCGCCCGCGATCGCCATCCACGCCGCGATCGCGGCCAGCGCCGCAGTTTCGCCGCGCAGGATGCGGGGGCCGAGCGAAATCGGGAAGGCTTGCGGGAGCGCGCGGATTGCGGCGCGCTCGGCATCGTCGAACCCGCCTTCGGGGCCGGTGAGCAGCGCGGCGGGGGCAGGGTGCTCGGTGAAGGCGGTAGCAGCGGATGTGCCGCCGAGTTCATCGGCAAAGAACAGCGTGCGGTCGGCGGGCCAATCGCGCAGCAGCGCGTCGAGCTTCACCGGAGCGGCCAGTTCGGGCAGCGCGGTTCGCGCGCATTGTTCGGCGGCCTCAACCACGATCGCGCGCGCCCGTTCGGGGTTGTGCTTGTCCGCCACGCAGCGCCGGGTGAGCACCGGATGAATCGCGCGGACGCCAAGTTCGGTCGCCTTTTCCAGCACCAGATCGAAGCGGTCCTTCTTGAGCAATGCCGGGCACAGCCAGAAATCGGGCACTTGTTCGCGCGCGCGCAGGCGGGCTTCGACCGTCAGTGTGAGGTCGCGCTTGCCCGTCTCGACTACCCGCGCCGCCCATTCGCCGGTGGCATCGTCGCACAGGACCACCGCATCGCCCGGCCCGACACGCATCACTTTGCCGAGATAGTGCGCGGGCGGTCCGTCGAGCCTCACACGCACGCCTTCGCTCAGCCGTTCGCTTACGAACAGCCGCGGCGCGCTGCGCGGAGGCCAGGCGGGGGTTGCGGGCACGATCGCGTGCTGTCCTACATCCTCGGTTTGTGCCAAGGAAGGGCCATGCAGTCGCGCCAGGTCCAATCGCCGTTCCTCTTCGCGGCGACCGGTTGCCCCATCGCTTTTTTACTCCAAGACCGTGGTCCAAGTGGTCCACGTATCGGGCAGATCGGGGGGCGAACGCGGTGAGCAACGAAGCGATCGTCCCCGATACCGAGCACCGCGGTCTCGTCGCGCGCTTGCCCGAACGCGTGCGCGGTTATGCCCAGCTGGCCCGGTTTGATCGCCCGATCGGCTGGTGGCTGCTGTTCTGGCCGGGCGCGTGGAGTGTGTTGCTGGCGGGCGGAGGAGATCGCTGGGGTTTGATCGCCTGGCTGCTGCTCGGAGCGATCGCGATGCGCGGGGCAGGGTGCGTCTACAACGACATCGTCGATCGCGATCTCGACAGGCAGGTCGCGCGCACCGCCGTTCGCCCGGTGGCCAGCGGGGCGATCGGCCTCAAGGCCGCATGGGCCTGGCTGCTCGCGTTGTGCCTGATCGGGCTGGTGGTGCTGCTCCAGTTGCGCTGGCAGGCACAGCTGGTCGCGCTCGCCAGCCTGCTGCCGGTCGCCGCCTATCCTTACATGAAGCGGATCACTTGGTGGCCGCAGGCGTGGCTGGGGATCGTGTTCAGCTGGGCCGCGCTGGTCGGCTGGGTCGAGATCCGCGGCGATCACCTCGCCGTGCTCGCCGCGCTCTACGCCGGGTGCATCGCCTGGGTGATCGGCTACGACACGATCTATGCTTTGCAAGACCGCGAAGACGATGCGCTGATCGGCATCCGTTCGAGCGCGTTGCGGATGGGCGCGCACGTTCGCGGCGGGGTTTGCGCATTTTACGCCGCCGCCGTGGCGCTGTGGGCGCTCGCCTTCTGGCTATTGCGCGGCGACCCCATCGCGCTGCTCGCGCTGCTACCCATGGCCGGGCACCTTGCGTGGCAGGTGACGGCGCTCAAGCCGGATGACGGCGGCGATGCGCTCACCAAGTTCCGCAGCAACCGCTTCGCCGGGCTGCTGCTGGCCGCGGCGTGTTACGTTGTGGGGAATACCGGCGGGTGATCAGACACCCCCATTCCATCAACCCCGCTCATGTCGAGCAGCCCGCGCCGCGGGCGTCCGTCGAGACACACAGAGCTGGGCAAGCGTTGCGCGGTGTCTCGACGCGGCATCTCGACAAGCTCGATGCCTGCTCGACATGAGCGGCTTAGGTTGGGTGTGCGGTTTGAGGTTCAAGCATAGCTGACCACCTCGAACTCGATCCCGTCCCAGTCGAAGAAGTAGAACCGCCGACCGGGTTCATAGTCGCCATGGCCGAACGGTTCGAGCCCGTGGGCGACCACCACTGCCTCGGCGGCGGCCAGATCGTCGACCTCGATCCCGATGTGATTGAGCGGCGCGCCCTTCGCATAAGGCCCGCCGCGACCCTCGTTGGTGTAGATCGCGAGGTAGGCTTGCGGCGTCCCGACATGGATCGTCCATCCGCCGAGTTGCGACGGCCCGCGCCAGCGTTCGTGCCAGCCGCACAGCTTTTCGAACAGCGCGGCGGAGCGATCGGGGTCGGAGACGGTGATGTTGGCGTGTTCGAGGCGAGCTGCGGGCATGATGAGGTTTCCTGTCCAAGTCGT
>JANLUX010000028.1:0-6008 GCA_031363705.1 Bacteroidota bacterium | reverse complement strand
ATGCATTTACAGGATTGCAAAAAGTTTTCTGGAGGAAGAGCAGCTTTAATTTTGGCGTGGGTTATGAAGCAAATGATGCCACTTTATTTGCTGATCATTTCCTCTCAATTGACCAGGAAGTATTTGGAAAAAATAATCTCGATTTTTTTGCAGCCAGCACCACGCTTGATATTGACTTTCGTGATAATGCAATTGTTCCCAAACATGGTATCCGTTTTTTTGCAAAGCAGACTTATTCGCATTTTAATATCAGTGACGATAAAGATTTTTCAAACAGTGAAGTTTCCTTAGAATTCTATCAATCGAGTCGGACTTTATTACCCATTACTTTAGGGATAAAAGGTGGTTTTGAGAATGCCAGGGGCGATATTCCTTTTTATAAACTTAATACACTGGGACGAACTACAGGACTGCGCGGTTATGTACGTGACCGCTTTGCAGGAAATACTACAGCTTATGTGAATACACAGCTAAGCATAGAATTCGGAACGCTTAATACTTCTTTTTTACCACTTACTTATGGTGTGTATGGCTTTTATGATGCAGGAAGAGTATGGGTACCAAATGAATCATCAGATAAAATACATGCAGGATATGGCGGAGGAATTTATATCACTCCCCTACTCGACATATTTACTACCCGTGTTTCAATTGCATTTTCTGACGAAGAGAAAAAAGGGTTATTTGAAGCGGGATTGGGAATTCATTTTTAAATACATCTTAAATTGTGGTCAATGACCCCAATATGGTTTAAAACCGGATGGCATATATATTTAATAGAGATAATCGGTTAGGTTGGTTGGGGCGGACACACATTTTTCAGGTTCGCCCTTTTTTTATTTTCATCGCTTAATTATAACCTTAAGCAGTTTTGCAATATTCAGTTATAACTTATGCAATGAGAATTTACAATTTCACAATTTCAACTCTCCTGTTTTTAGCTTTTCCTTCTTCTGTGTCATTGCCGGAAAGGGGTTTTGACTGACCCCAACCTTTTGAAGAAAGACGGCTTTTATCAATATTTTTTGCAATCAGCGCATTCATTACTGCCTTAGCCCTGGCTTCTGACAATGCCTGGTTAGAGGCAGGTGTTCCCACATTGTCAGTATGTCCTTCGATGCTGATTTTTAATGAAGGATTGGCTTTAAGCATTTCAGCAACTTCATCTATAATTTTTTGTGATTCAGGCTTTATAGCGGATTTACCGGTTTCGAAGTTTATATATAAGGCAACTGATCCGGTTGTATTTAATGTTGAGTATATGTCACTAGCGGAGATATCCTGTTTCATAGGTTCTTTTTCCAGGATATCGAGCGTATATTGTTCCAACTGTATATCAGTTCCTGACATAAAAGAAAGCATGATCCATGTTTCTTTTCCCTCTCTTGAAAGTTTATAGGTTGCAAATCCATTATCGTAATATATTTTTTTTCCGCCCATTTTCAGAATTGCATTTTCATAATTTCTTGTTACCTGCAGCCAACTTGGATATTTCTGTTTGGCTGGATTGAACAAATAATCTAAATGTGTTCTGTTACCCTCTTCAGATTGTGTTTTTCCTTCAGAACCAATTACCACCTCAAGTGCTGCAAAATTTTCAGCGCACTGGTTGATCCAGAAGCCCGGCATCCGGTTAAACATTGGGTGATCTTTACAACCTTCAGCATCCTGCTCAATCTGAGCGAAAGCATGGAAAGTAAATAATACAGCAAATAATAATATGGATATCTTTTTTTTCATGGTAGATATTATTTTGTCTGGAAAGATAATAAAGTAGATTTAATGATCGCAAATTATTCATAGGTTTTCGCTATCTTTCCTATTGGGCAGTTTTTAATTCGGGTTTTAGGTGTTTGGTTATCTTTTGATTTTGCTATTAGGCAGATGGCAGTATGAATAGTAAAAAACAAAAGAGCCGTCCCTTTTTGTGAGACGGCTCTTAGAAAAGAAATTTAAACCTTTTATGCTTTAGGAATCATTTCAAAATTCTCGACTTTTATTTAGCCCGGTTGATTTTTTATACCCTCATTAGTATAGTTCAAATCAGGATGATACAGGGAAATATTATAAACCTCAGGATTTAAACGTTCGCGATATTGAACACTCGACAAACGCGACCGAGTAGAAGACTGTGGGGCTACTGAGGAATGAGAATAAAAGGCATTCCAAGCGGATGCTTGAACTATCAGCGATTAAGCTATGGTTGCGCTATATGGGGGTAATAAATAAATTATTACATTTGATCAAATAAAAGAAGCAAAAAAGATGAGAAAAAAATTACTTACAATATTTGGAGCATTACTGCTCGGAATGGGAGGCGCTTATGCGCAAAGCACTTTGGTTCGCAATTGCGGAACGATGAATTATTTGAATGAGCAATTAAAAAACGATCCCTCTCTGAAAGAAAAACGAGAAGCCATTGAACAATTTACTGCTACCTATATTCAGCAAAAGGGTGGCAACATGACTGCTGCGGTAGTTACCATCCCCGTTGTATTTCACGTGGTATATAACACTACTGCTCAAAACATATCTGATGCACGCATACTGGCTCAGTTAGATGTATTAAATAAAGATTTTTCACGCACAAATGCGGATGCAAGTAATACCCCTTCGGCATTTACAAGTGTGGCTGCAAGCACAGGCATCCAGTTTTGCATGGCTCAACAGGATCCTGCCGGAAGTTCTTCAACAGGTATTGTGAGAAAGTTTACTTCAACTACTTCATTCAGCTCTAATGATAATGTAAAGCATAATTCAACCGGTGGCGATGATGCATGGCCTGCCGGAAACTATTTGAATATATGGGTTTGTAATCTTGGTGGTGGATTGTTGGGATATGCGCAGTTTCCCGGAGGCTCACCATCAACTGATGGTGTCGTATTGCTTACCGGCTCTGTAGGTGGTCCTTCAGCACCCGGTACTTCCACTCCTTATCATTTAGGAAGAACTGCAACCCATGAGGTGGGGCACTGGTTAAATCTATATCATATATGGGGTGACGATGGTACCTCATGTAATGGCACCGATCAGGTTGCAGACACGCCAAACCAGGCTGATGAAAATTACGGTTGCCCTGTATTTCCAACAGTTTCATGCAGTAACGGACCTAATGGCGATATGTTTATGAATTACATGGACTATACCAATGACGGCTGTATGAATACATTTACCCAGGGGCAATCAACACGCTGCAATGCATTGTTTGCTGCTGGTGGGGCTCGCTCTTCCATTTTAAGCTCGCAGGGTTGCGTTCCGGTTGTTGCAGGCAGTTGTGGTACACCCGGAAGCTTATCAGCTACTTCGGTTACCCAAACTTCGGCAACCTTAAACTGGAGTGTTGTAAGCGGAGCTTCAAGTTATAACGTTCAGTACCGCTCTTCTCCTTCTGGAAGTTGGATACTTACCACTTCATCCACCAATTCACAAGCTGTATCAGGATTATCGGCAGGCACTTCTTATGATTTCCAGGTACAGGCTGTGTGTGGAACTACCACTGGTAATTATTCATCTATTGCAACATTCACTACAACTTCTGCCGGTGGTGGCTGTAACGGTGATCCTTACGAACCGAATAATTCGAAATCAGCTGCAAAGGTGATTAATACTAATGCTGATATATATGCTACCATCTCTTCAAGCACTGATAAAGACTGGTATAAATTTACCACTACTGCGGCAGCGCCTAAAATTAAAGTTACATTGGGAAATCTTCCTTTTGATTATGATGTTAAATTATATAACTCCTCTAATACTTTATTAGCAACTGGCCAAAACAGTGGAACAACAAGCGAGAGTATTATTTACAATGCAGCCGCTGCGGCAACTTATTATATTAAGGTTTATCCTTACAGTGGAAGCAGCACTACTGCATGTTACCTGCTTCGTGCCAATACAAGCTCAAGCAGCTTTAAAGAAATGGAATGGAGTACAGCAGGCATGGATAAAACCGGTGATGTGAGCTTGTATCCAAACCCTGCAAATGATCATTTGATAATATCAATGATATCTGATGAAAACCAAACTTCAAATATTTATGTTTATGATGTAATGGGACGATTGGTATTAAGTCAACAGAGGGAGTTGCCCGATGGATTGAATAAAATGGATGTTGATTTGTCTGCTTTGCATTCAGGTGTTTATTTTGTTGAGGTTATTATTAACGGACAGAAAAATATACAGAAACTTATTATTAATAAATAATCAATCTTTAAAAAAGATTCGAAAGAGGCTGTCCATTGCGGGCAGCCTTTTTGGTTTAATTCACACCCTGATGGGGGTTTATTTTTTTTCATCTCCCTTCCCTACGGAAGAAAAAAATATTGTTACTGTCAATAAAACAGCATGCTCTTGACAGAAAGTGGTGAATGGCAAGAACGGACGTTCGCACAAACGGGGGAGTTGGTTAGGGCGAACATATATTTTTTATACTCAAAAAACTTAATTGAAAATCACAGAAGGAAATAATGGTGCTTTTATCTATATCAAATTCCATTCCCCTCAACTTCGTTTTTAAATTCTTTCTTATTACCGCGATAACGATACAAGTAAATGTAAGGACAGGCACTATTTTCTTCTCCCAAAATCTCTAAAATTAATCTCCCCTTTTTTGTAGATGCATATCTTTTATCATTCAGTTTTTTCCAGTGATAATGTTTGTTAAGAATCAAGTCGCTAAAATGTTTGGTTATGCACTCTGTGCATTTGGTATATAGCTTTGTATAATCGCAAAGTCCAATATTGGAAAAATGCAGATATAATTCCTCTTTAGCATATTTATCATCATTTAATATAAAATGCAGACTGGTATCAGTTTCGGTAAAGTTAAATTGAATATTCTCGTATGTAAGAGTCCGGATTAAAATCTTTACAGCGCGGCTCCTGTTCGTGCCAATATAATCCTGTGCATGGAGGG
The DNA here is from genome assembly GCA_031363705.1 of Bacteroidota bacterium. Taxonomy (GTDB): domain Bacteria; phylum Bacteroidota; class Bacteroidia; order AKYH767-A; family OLB10; genus JANLUX01. The sequence goes on along the minus strand of JANLUX010000028.1, from coordinate 1,093 downwards.
TTGGTTCAATAACGATCAATATAACGGAGAGTAACAGGAAACGTAACGAATTAAACATGCTCAAAAAAATTTATTGCAAAATCACAAAATGAAATTATGGTTCTGTTATCAAGATCATATTCCTTTCCACAAATCATGTCCATCTAAATTATTCTGATAAAATGAATTATTAATTTTGAATTACCAAAAATACTAATGATCCCGATAAGCTATCGGGACTGTTTGGGATAGCCCCCGATTGCAATGGAAACACCGGAAGCGCGGTTGGTTTTATGACTAACAGATTGCTTCGTGCCTCGCAATGAACGGGAAACCCAACGCAATGACGATAACCTTGCGCTGAGGAGTTGTAATGGAATCCAGATAGCTATCTGGAGGCAAGGTGCTATATAGAGGAGCGGTGATATGTTTTCTAAAAAACTGTTCAAATGTTATTTCAATCCCCAGATTTCTACTTCGGCTTTTTCTTTCTGCTGGTTAGGAACGGTTTTGTAAATGAGGACTATTTTGTAAATGGGTTTGCCTCCTTCCAAAGCGAGGCTTTTTGTTTCTTCGGTTTCTTTGAGCAGTATAGGGATTTTAATTTTCTGAACGGTGTTGTCACCCTCATAATAAACGATAATTGCATCGAGCAGAATGGCCGCATCTTTGGCTTTTAATTTTAACTGGCTGAAGTGATCTTTGCCTGCGACTTTTACTTCATCGCTGTCTTTGGCAAAATCTACGATGGTAGATGCTATCTGAATCCAACCGCTTTTTTCTGTTACTACTACAGCAGTTTTAGGCGTCTCGCCAGTAGCAGGGTTTTTGTTATCAGCATCGGTTTTGTTTGTTTTTTCAGCTTTTTCATCCACTACGTTTGATTTGTAACCCCAAAGCTGTACGGTGCCTTTTTCTTTGTCTTTGTTGGGTAATGTTTTGTAAACAAAAGCAACTTTTGCAATGGAACTTTCTTTGCCTTTTACATCTATAATACGGCTTTTTTTATCTTCTGTCATTTGTGTGCGAAGGGGAATGTTCTCTACTTTTCCATCTTCATAATAGAGATCCATATCCTGCATTTCGATGGAAGCATCAAATACAACCAGCTGCA
>JANLUX010000020.1:0-4168 GCA_031363705.1 Bacteroidota bacterium | reverse complement strand
ACTTTATATTTTTCTTATTCTTTTATATCCTTACCAGGGAGGTGGTGTGCGTTTTATTTTTCCTGTTATTCCGTTTGTCTGTTATTATATTTATTTATCAGCACAACAACTTGGCAGGAATATTTACTCTAAGAATTTATTAGCTCTTACTATTTCTATAATTGTATTGTTGCAATACAGCACATGGATTGAAAAAAATATTGAGACACGTTCTCAAATTATTGAAGGACCACAAACTGTTTTTGGGCAACAGGCGTTTGAATTTATTAAATCTGAAACACCAACTAATTCGATATTTATTTTCAGACGACCAAGAGCATTAGCGCTCTATACCAGCAGAAGAGCGTGTTGCAATTTTGTGTGGGATGCCCCTCAGGATGCTTTGCAAAATATGGACAGTTTGGGTGTAAATTATTGTATGACTAACCAGAATGATGCAAACCCTGCATTGGATTCACTGATAAAAAATAAACCTGAATTATTTAATAAACTCTGGTGCAACGAACAATTTACCATTTACGGATTCAGATAGAAATCATCACACAGTAAAAAATATTCTTTCAATGGTCCAGTAACCAGCAATCAATGCAATAGCAACTGACATTGGATAAACCACACGTTTTCGATACCACGCTTCTTTGCTGAACCATATTCCGATTAATAAATAAGCAATCAGTATCACTGCAATTTGACCCAACTCCACTCCGATATTAAAAGAAATAAGTGAACTGTAAAAGGCATTGCGCGGTAAACCAATTTCATTTAATGCACTGGCAAAACCCATCCCGTGTATTAAGCCAAATAAAAACACAATTATATATCGTGATGGTTTTAATTCTCTTATAAAGATATTTTCAAGCGCTACAAATACAATGGAGATGGCAATGATAGGTTCAATAATATTTGCAGATGGAGAGATTGTGTCCTGCATTGATAAAATTAATGTAATAGTGTGCGCAATTGTAAAACACGTTGCTTGCATTACCACTGATTTTAATTTTGGTTCCAACAAGAACAAACACAATACAAAAAGAATATGATCAATTCCGTAAGGAAGAATATGCTCGAATCCCAAGCCAAGATAGAACGACACTACATCGGTTGCTGGCTTTAATTCCATGCTGTAGTTTACCGTATGAGCACATAACGGAGTAGTTGCAATCAACAATAAAAATGGAAGTAATAATTTAATAGTCTGCTTCATTTTATTTTAACTGTGCTAAATCCGATTGAGTTAGTTTGTCCTGCATATTTGGGTTTACAATCATTGCCTTTTTAAAATAAGTTTCTGCCAGATATGGACGATTGTTTTTTTGGAAGATCAAACCTGTTTTATTCAACAATTCAGCGTTTTTTGATCCGGTTTTTATTGCCTTCAAAATATAATACTGAGCCTCTGGATACATTTTCTTTTGATAACAACTCCATGCTAATGTTTCATTCACATCAATATTTTTTGGTCTGCGTGAATACTCAATTGCAGCACTGTTATAGGCAAGGTCATATTCATGCATTGCTAAAAAAAGTTGTGCTAACTCACGATCAATATTATGTCCTATTCCATTTTCTTCTGTTGTAGGATGCTGATGTCTGATTAATATATCCTTTGCAATATCAAATTCTTTTGCGGATTCAGAGGGCTGATTTATTATTGCGAAGATTTCTCCCAACTCCTGGTGATATGCATAATCATTTTGTGATTCAATAGCTTCATTGTAAAATTCAATTGCTTTTGGATAATCTTTTTTCAGTTTTGAAATTCTTGCAAGTCCGGCTAAGGCAGGTGCGTAGTGTTCACGATGAATTAATGATACTGAATATAATTGTTCAGCTTTTTTTGTATTACCTGTAAGTTCATTCAGCTTACCAAGATATACACGTGCCCATTCAGTTTGTTCAAGACCAGGAATGTTTGAATGTAGCGCGAGCTCCATTGCTTCTTTTGCACCGTCATAATTTCCAAATATTTCGCGTAAATAAGAGATACGTGAATAAGAACGGATATCTGGTCGTAAGCTTACCATTTTATCTGCTGCTTTAATGGCTTCCTCATAATTGCCCAACTCCACATTGGCATCACACAACACTCCATATATGTATGCGCTGTAGGGATTAATCTTAATTGCTTTTTTACAGGTTTTCAATGCATCGGTAAACTGATGTGCAGTGGCTTGTAGGGTAGCTTTACAACTCAATGCTTCAAAATGGGCATCATCTTTTTTCAAAATTTCATTCACTAACTGATAAGCAAGTGCATCATAATATCCGTGATCTCCAGTGATTCGCGCTTCCTGCATATAGGCCTGTGCAAGTTTTATTTTCGATTCCGTGTGTTCAGGATTTCTGCGGAGGTCATCTTGGAGCGATTCTATCGCTTCTTTGGTATTTAACCATTCGCTGTTATTGGAAATTGTTCCTTTTCGATCGTGAAGCTGCAGCGCAGGAGGTTCCGGTTTTCGGGTAATAATTATTGCAGCTATCAAAAAGAGAAAAACTGTAATTAATAGATAATATTTTTTCATCCGTAATGTGGTTTAGGTGATTTACGTTAAAGCGGTTGAATTGGATTTAGTGAAACTATAAGTTTTTGAATTTTTTGTTGACGCTAATAAAACCTGTCCCTTGAAGGTTAACCAACTATGATAAATCCTTCTCCAGTATTCCGAATATCACTGAGTCCAGATATTTACCATTGTAAAAAAAATTTTCCCGTAGATAAGCTTCTCTTTTAAAATTACATTTCTCTAAAACCCTGAGCGATTTTGTATTTAACGGATTTACATCTGCCATAATGCTGTGGAGTTCCATTTGTTTAAAACCAAATTGCACAACAGTGTCAATGGCTTCCTTCATTAATCCTTTTCCCCAGTAAGCGGGTTTTAATGCATAGCCGATTTCTCCGCGGTTATGTTCTTTGTCAATCCTCCACAAACCAAGATAACCTGCTATTTTCAAATCTGTTTTTTGAATAAGCACCCAACTGATTCCTGATTGATCCCTGAAAGCGTTTTTTACTATTTCAATAAACTTCGCTACATCCTCATTGGTTTGAGCAGGTTGACGGTCAAGAAATTCAAATATCTGTGGATCAGAACGCATTTCAAGAATTTCTCCGGGAGCAGCTTCCGTAAGATCCTGAAACAATAAACGTGATGATTCCAATTGAGTAAAAGTGTTAAATACAGATTGGTTCATCATTATAAAGTTGTTGACCTTTTAAATTTTATCATTTAAAAAGTCTTTATTAAAAAATGTTATGCTTTAACCAGATAAAGATCCTTTAGCTTTTCCACTGCGTAATCAATCTCTTCTTTTTTATTGAATTTACTGAATGAAAAACGCACTGCAGGACGGTCAGGATTGGCTCCGATACCTGTTAAAACATGAGAACCAATTTCACTGCCTGATGAACAGGCGCTGCCACCGGAAACCGCCACTCCGGCAATATCAAGATTAAAAAGTAACATCTCGCTGATATCAGTAGGAGGGAAGCAAGTATTTAAAACAGTATAAAGACTATGTTCATTTATTTCTCCATTAAAATCAACATCAGGTAATGCAGATTTTAATTTTTCAATCATATAGTTTTTTAAACTGGTGACGTATTTGATATCCTCATCCATATTTTCATAAGACAATTCTAATGCTTTTGCCAATCCGATGATTCCATAAACATTTTCTGTACCGCCACGCATATTTCTCTCCTGTGCTCCTCCGGTTATCAAAGGTTTTATTTTTATCCGGTTGTTAATATAAATAAATCCTACTCCTTTCGGGCCATGAAATTTATGTGCAGCACAGGTAATAAAATCAACCTGCAAATCAGATAGATCATGAGGAAAATGTCCCATTGTCTGCACGGTGTCTGAATGAAAAACTGCATTGTACTTGCGACATAATTCACCAACTTTTTTAATTGACAGTAATGTTCCTATTTCGTTATTGGCATGCATTAAGGAAACCAATGAACGTTCATTATTTTTCAGCAGTTGTTCAAGGTCATTCAAATCAACATTGCCTTTGTCATCCAATTTAACAAGGCTAAGTTTAATTAATCCTTGTGCTGCCAGATCTTCTAAAGTATGCAACACTGCATGATGTTCAATTGAAGAACTTATAGCATGTTTGATGTTGAGATCATGAATAGTACATCGGATAGCCATATTGT
>JANLUX010000006.1:0-10796 GCA_031363705.1 Bacteroidota bacterium | reverse complement strand
ATTGATTCTGTTTTGATATCCTGCAAAACAAAATCTTTCTTTGGTTTTAATTCCTTTAAAATGCGCTGGCAGGTGGTGCAATTGCTCAAATGATAAATTTTTTTCATGAAAGAGAAATAAGTTTGAATTAATAAACTTCTTTTGCCACACGTCTGCAAACTTCGGAAGTTCCCATAGTATAAAAATGCAGGCATGGCACATTGTGTTTAAATAATTCTTTGCATTGAGCAATGCACCACTCAATGCCAATTTCCTTTACTTCATCATTGTCTTTGGCTTTTTCCACTGCATCAGCCAGATCATCAGGCATGTCAATATGAAAAGTACTTGGCAATATTGTCAATTGTTTTTTTGTAGTAAGTACTTTAAGACCGGGAATAATAGGAACTGTGATTCCTGCAGCACGGCATTCATCCACAAATTTGAAAAACTTAGCATTGTCAAAAAACATTTGTGTTACGATGTACTCAGCACCCAAATCAACTTTCATTTTTAAATATTTAATATCGCTTTTCATATTGGGTGCTTCAAAATGTTTTTCAGGATAACCTGCTACACCCACACAAAAAGAAGTTGGCACAGCATCCAGCAAGTCATCATCCATAAATTTCCCGCGGTTCATGTTAACCACCTGTTGCAATAGATCACTTGCATAAGCATTGCCATTGGGCTCCGGTGTAAAATGCGATTCTGTTTTTATTGAATCGCCTCTTAACACTAAAACATTATCAATGCCAAGAAACGAAAGATCAATCAATGCATCCTCTGTTTCATCGCAGGTAAATCCTCCACAAATGATATGTGGCACTGCATCAATTTTATATTTATTCATGATAGCAGAACAGATACCAACCGTTCCGGGACGTTTCTTTATTGATTTTTTTTCGAGTAACCCGTTTGGTTTTTTTCTATATACATATTCCTCACGGTGATAAGTAACATCAATAAAACTTGGATTAAATTCAAGCAACGGGTCAATTGCCTGGTAAATTGAATTTATGCTTTTTCCTTTTAAAGGTGGAATTATCTCAATAGAAAATAACGGACGCTTTGCATTGCGTAAGTGATCAGTAACTTTCATAAACTAAATTGTAAAACAAGCGGATTATTTTTTGGAGACACAAAAATGCTTAAAAAACAAACGTTCGTGACTGACTTAGCCACGAACGTTTTATTGTTCAACTAACTTTTAAAAGAATTATTTTGCTCCTATGATGGTTACTGTTCCTGTTAAAGGTTCTGTTTTTCCATCACCCAGTTCAAGCATATAGAAATAAACACCATCAGGAAGATCAGTTCCTTTAAATACATTGTTCTTATTGTCGTATTTGCTTGAAAACACTTCCTTTCCCCAGCGATTAAGAATAGTCATATAATTATTCGGATACTGCTCAATGTTGGAAATGGTGAATTCATCATTTAAATCATCTCCGTTAGGAGTAATCACATTGGGAATAATCACCGCACAGGCAGTGGGTTCTGAATTGCGTCCTTCATTGCAGGGAGCAATTGAATTATTGATTGCTCTTACCTGTAAATTAACAACCAGATTGTTTGTACCATGACTTAAGATGTTTGCATTTACATTGTTTGGAGTTATCCATCCACTTCCTTCATTCACCTCATATCCTATTGCATTGGTAACTGCTGTCCATGTATAAACATAAGTAAAACCGCCATCGCTTCCGGTATTGCAGGTTACTAAAGGTGCGTCCAATTGTTTATCAACGCTCACCAAAACTGTGTCTCTGTTTACGCAATTGTTTACATCAGTTGCGGTTACTATATAATTACCTGAGGCGGTGATATTTGAAATAGTTGCTCCGCTTTGATTGTTGCTCCATTGATAAGAAGTGATGGTGCTTCCTGAAATCTGCGTGGCGGTAAGACTACCGGGATTGAGTTCGCAGAAAGTTGCAGTAGCATTACCTGCATCTATAACAGGTAAAGCATTAACATTTAATACTGCTGGAGCTGTTGCTGTACAACCTGGAGCTATGGTAGCGGTAACAGTATAATTATAAGTGTTAGCTGCAAGTGTAGTGGATGGAGTAAAGGTATTATTACTGCTCACCACATTGGCGTTTTGATCAGTCCACTGGTAAGTAACTCCAGGCGCACTGCCTGCATTAAATGTCGGGAATGTTGAAGCGCCTTCACATACACTTTCATTCCCACCGGTAACAGAAGGTAAATCTACTACTGTTAATGTCATACTACCCGATGCAGTGCAGTTGCCTGCTGCGATTCCTATGGTAACGCTTATTGTGCTGGTACCGGGTGTGCTTGTTGATGGAGTAAAAGTCTGATTGTTTGCTCCTGGTACCGGTACTCCATTAATGCTCCACTGATATGCTGAGTTTGGATTGTCGGCACTCAAAGGTGAAATAGCAGAGCCCACACAAACTGTCTGGTTTTGATTATTAAACTGCGGCACTACCGGGGCCGGAATAAAATTAACCTGAATATCATCGGATTTTGTACAGTTTCCATTACTTACCAGGGCTGTATAATTACCACTCACCGTTGGAATGTATGTTTGGCTGGTTGCTCCTGGTAAACCATTTCCGTTTAAATACCATTGATATTGATAACCCAGTCCGCTGCTACCTGCATCTAATGTAACTGAAGCTCCTGCACAATCAGTAATGTCAGCGCCTAATGCAACTGTAGGTGTTGTGTTCACTGTTAACAATATAGTGTCTGATCCCTGGCAGGTAGATCCTGTTGTAACATTTATCTGAACCGTATAATTTCCTGCTCCGCTATCAGCAGGCTGGGTGGCATTGGTCCAGCCAATGATTGGATTATTATTGAACGACCATTGATACACTAAACCAGTATATCCTGAATTGAGCACTGGCATGGGATCAATATCACAGATGGAAAGATCTGATCCTAGATTTACATCAATTTTGTTATTAATATAAAATATAGCGAGGGTGTCTCCTACATTAAGAAAACGTCCGCATTGATTGGCAATGGTGTTTCCGTCATTTCCTGTTTTTACTGTTAAGTAGTAAACCGAAGATGTGGGTGTCTGCTGGCTGCCAAAAGTCATCAGCATCTGATTACTTTGCTCACCGTTTGGCCCACAGTATCCGAAAGCATTACTAATAGGTACAAGATTTCCTGATGAATCTCTTAATACCAGATCAGAAGCATCACTTGCTATTGTGTAGCAAAATACATTTTCATTAAAGGTTATTGTTTTTTGATTGAAGATACATCCTAATGAATCTATGGCTGGCTGCCATACGCTGAAATCGTTTATGATAACATCTGCTGTATCATGAAATGGCTGCATGGCTGACCCACACTGGCTTAATAAACTATTGCCGTCAACACCTGTTTTTATTGTCACCAGGTTATGCCCTGCAGTAAGGGGAAAAAGACAGGTTACCAATATTGAATCCGTCTTTCCGTTAGGACAAGGTGATACAAGGGGTACAGCTGATATAACCGGATTTGGGAAACCCAACGACCGAAGCACACGAATATCAGAAGCAACAATAGAACCACACTGCACTTTCTCTATAAAGGGTAATACAACCGGGTTGTCCCCGCAGAAATAAGGACCTGCTGTGGCTCCGGTGGGGTCTCCAATAGGAAAAAAGGTAGGTGTAGGACCCGGAGGAAATGCCGGGTTTACAATGTTACATTGATTGGTAATTACAATTTGTATATCACGTTTTACTGTACCAATTAAAGTTGCAGGATTAACAGTTGTATCATAAGATGAAACCAATACACAAATAACCGCTACCATTTGTAATGCGGGTATAAAATAAATGATACCCTGTTTAGAATCTATTGTTATAGGTACAGATGAGGCAATGGGTTGCGTGGGCGTGTAAAGTGCACCAGTCAATGGATTGGTAAGATATGTTAAATTACCCGGGGTTGGCGGACAGCCTGCATTGTTTTCTTCTGCCGGTGCCAATGAAAAAACCAAACTGTCGGCATCAGGATCATTAGCGCCCTGATCGTAATAAAATGGATAACCTACGCAGAAGGTAGTATATGGAATAAAATTAAACACCGGAGAATTATCAGTAGGATGATTCACATTATCAAGAGTCGCAGATACGTACATTCCGCCAGAGACCATATTGTCAAGTGGATTACGACAGCAATCATACCACGAAAACACCCAGTCAGTCGCAGCATTGGGCAAAGTATAAGTAGCCTCAAAAATATACTCTTCAGTACCGGGACCATTTCCTCCGGGACCACAATTGGGAGGAGGTAAAGTAACACACGGAGGATTAGGAACTACTGTAACTGAAATCAAGTTCAATTGTAGCATTTGGTTAAATCCCAGCGAAGATGATGACATGCATAAACTCACTGGCTGGGGAACTTGAATGCCAGTACAATCCCTGTAAAACTTCAGCCTGAATAAAAAAGTATTGGGCGTCCCTTGATAAATATAGGCGATCTCAGCTCCTGCCATGTGGCTTGCTGAAGATTTTTGCGGCATTAGCACTAAAACAAATAAGAATAAGCTGATTGCTGTAAATAATTTTTTCATGTTGTGAGTTATTTTCATCTAAAGGTTTGCAAATTTAATTTTTGTTGATTAAAACCAGAATTTATTTATTATAATATGTATAGATGTAATATCAGATCAAATGGTTGCACCTGATAATTTTTTTATTTAAAGAGATTTAAAGATCCCCGTTGCCTGATGTCATTACCGTTTTCTGTTGTGGCAGATAATTCATAAAAATAAGTTCCCGGCAGAGCTGATCCACCACCATTCAGACGTCCATCCCATTTCTCGGTGATATTATTTAATTCTGTCATCTGTCGTCCGTTTCGGTCAAAAATCTTTAGTGAGAACTGTTTCATATTACCACCTTCTACTAAGAAAAAGTCGTTTATTCCATCTCCATTAGGGCTAAAGGCAGTGTTTATCTTTCCTATCACCTCAATGGTTTTCGTAAGTACTAATTCGCCTGTATTACACTTTAAAATATAAGTACCTGGTTTCGCATATTTATGTGTTACTGTAGAAGAGTGAGGCTGAATTGATCCATCACCAAAATCCCAATCACCATTTAATCCTTCATTGTTCAATAGACAAGCAAGCTGGAAGGGTGCAAATCCTGTAGTAGAGTTTACCAATATCAGTGGTTCGGGTTTATTTACGTTAGTACTTGCCGTTGGAGGTGTATTATCTGATGCAATATTTTTCTCAACTGATGATTGTTGCTCATCGTGTGAATCAGAACTTTCTTTATGTATCATTTCACCAGCAGCAGGCTGACTTTGAGTACTAATATCTGCTGTGTTATCTGCCTTATAATTGTTTTCTGATTTCGGTACTTCATTTTTGATATTCTCAAAAACAGTGGTTACCTGAGAAGACTTTGAGGGGTTAGATTTTTGAACACTTATTTCTACAGGACTTGCAACGGATGATGGGGATGCAATATCAACTGTTTTTTCCCTCTCATTTATTTTTTCAGATGGCGATTGAAATTTAACGGGCTCTACCTTGTTTGAATTTTTTTCCTGATACATAACTACTCCACCAACAATTGCAATGGCAGCAATTCCACCAATGATCCATGTGCCTGCAGTACTTAATTTAACTGCAGCTGTTTTTAATAACGAAGCACCTGGCTGAGCCAAAGGAGCAACAGGTTGCAATAATTGCTGGCTGACACCACTCCATACTTTTGCTGAAACGTCAGGAGTAAATTCATCAAAGGTGTCTTTGAAAATCTTTTCGATATTTTGTTCTTGTGATGACATTTTTATTGGGTATTCTTTTTAAACAATGGGTGCAATAACTAAGTTTTCCATACGTGAATCAATATTGGCTGACGGTGTTTCTTTGTGATTAAGTATCCTTACCAGATGAGTGCGTGCCCGTGCATACTGCGATTTACTGGTACCTTCAGAAATATTAAGCATTTTCCCTATTTCTTTATGATTATATCCTTCAATTGCATAGAGATTAAATACAGTACGGTATCCCGAAGGCAATTGATGAATGATTTTTAAAAGTTCCTGTGCATGCAATTCCTGCAATGGCTCTACAGGTTCTCCAGAGTTTTCAAATAATTCCGTTTCCTGAATTCTTGACTTCTGCTGACGATAATGATCCAATGCCGTATTCACAATTATCTTTTTAATCCAATTCTCCAATGGTCCGAATCCTTTAAACATTGCAATTGCCTGAAACACTTTTACAAATCCCTCCTGCAAAATGTCCTCTGCCTCTTCTCTATTAGAAGTGTACCGGAGACAAACGCCAAACATTCTGCGGGCAAACTGATCATACAAAGCTTTTTGTGCATGGCCATCGCCTTTTGAGCAGTTTCTTACTAATTCCTCATCGGTCATGTGCAGAGCTTCAGAATACAAGATGTAATTTTACGAAAAAAGGTTGCATCACCACAGTAATTTAAAATTTAAGTGATCAACGTTAAGAATGAACTCCTTTACTTGAATCAAAGAACTATTCTTTGAATTTCAAAACTAAATCCCTAAATCCTAAATTACCTTCTATCTTTGCCGCCCTTTATGGAAAACATCCGCAATTTCTGCATTATCGCTCACATTGACCATGGCAAAAGCACCCTTGCCGATCGTCTTTTAGAATATACAAACACTATTTCTAAAAAAGACTTGCAGGCTCAAGTGCTTGATGATATGGATCTGGAACGTGAACGAGGCATTACTATTAAGAGCCACGCCATTCAGATGGAATACAGCTTGGGCGGAAAAAATTATATTCTTAACCTGATTGATACACCCGGGCATGTTGACTTTTCTTACGAAGTATCAAGATCAATTGCAGCCTGCGAAGGAGCATTGCTTATTGTAGATGCTGCACAAGGGATACAGGCGCAAACTATTTCAAACCTCTATCTTGCTTTAGAAAATGATTTGCATATAATTCCTGTTCTCAATAAAATTGATTTACCCAGTGCAGAGCCTGAAGTTGTTAAAGATCAGATTGTGGATTTGCTTGGTTGCAAGCGTGAAGAAATTCTTTCTGCAAGCGGCAAAGTAGGCACAGGTGTTTATGAAATTTTGCAAGCTATTATTGATCGCATCCCTGCCCCAAAAGGAGCTCCGCAAGCTCCTCTTAAAGCGCTTATTTTCGATTCAGTATATAATTCCTTTCGTGGTATCATCGCTTATTTCCGGGTTTTTGATGGAGAGATCCGCAAGGGAGACCACATTAAGTTTCAGGCAACAGGCAAAGATTATGTAGCTGATGAAGTAGGCGTATTAAAGCTGGATAAATTACCCCGCGAAGTGATTAAAGCAGGTGATGTGGGATATATAATTTCTGGTATCAAAGATGCTAAGGAAGTTAAGGTAGGAGATACCATTACACATATTCATAATCCGTGTGCGGAAGCAATCAGTGGTTTTGAAGATGTGAAGCCAATGGTTTTTGCCGGTATTTATCCTGTAGATACAGATGAGTACGAAGAATTACGGACATCCATAGAAAAACTTCAATTGAATGATGCTTCACTGGTATTTGAGCCGGAAAGTTCAGCTGCTTTAGGGTTTGGGTTCAGGTGTGGTTTTTTGGGAATGCTTCACATGGAAATCATTCAGGAACGATTAGAACGCGAATTCAACATGACGGTGATTACAACTGTTCCTAACGTTTCTTACAAAGCATACCTTACCAATGGAGATTTGGTGGATATTAATAACCCAAGCGATTTTCCTGATCCTACTCACCTTGATCGAATTGAAGAGCCTTACATAAAAGCTACCATTATTACCAAGAGCGAATTTATTGGTTCCATCATGACATTGTGTATTGGCAAGCGTGGTGAAATTGTAAACCAAAGTTATCTCACTGTTGATCGTGTTGAGTTGATTTTTCATATGCCAATGGCTGAGATTGTTTTTGATTTTTACGATAAGCTGAAAACCATTTCAAAAGGATACGCTTCTTTTGATTATCATCCAATAGGATATCAGACTTCTGATCTTGTAAGGCTTGACATCAGGCTTAACGGTGAACCTGTTGACGCACTGTCTGCTTTAATTCATCGTGATCATGCTTATACATTCGGAAGAAAGATATGTGAAAAGCTTAAAGAATTGATCACACGTCAGCAGTTTGAAATAATTATTCAGGCAAGCATTGGCAGCAAAATTATTGCGCGCGAAACCATCAAAGCATTACGTAAGGATGTTACGGCTAAATGTTATGGAGGAGATATCTCGCGTAAGCGTAAACTTTTAGAAAAACAAAAAGAAGGAAAGAAACGCATGCGGTCAGTGGGTAGTGTTGAAATTCCACAACAGGCATTTCTTGCTGTGTTAAAACTTGATTAATCAGGCAACGGCTTTTGGTATTGAGGATATAAGTTTTTTGGTGTATTCTGATTTTGGATGATGATAAATTTCATCCGCATCACCCATCTCCTCTATTCTTCCGTTTTTCATTACAATGATCCGGTCGCTCATAAATTTCACTACAGCCAGGTCATGTGAAATAAAAATATAAGTAAAGCCCATTTCATTTTTCAATTGATTTAATAGATTTAAAATCTGTGCCTGAACTGATACATCAAGAGTAGATACAGGTTCGTCACAAATAATTAATTCAGGACTCACTGCCAATGCACGTGCAATACAAATCCGCTGACGTTGTCCACCCGAAAATTCATGAGGTAAGCGATAAAAATGTTCTTCACTCAAGTTTACTTTATAAAGCAATTCCAATGCTTTCTCTTTTCTTATTTTTTCATTCTGATAAATATTATGCACTTGCATAGGTTCCATAATAGACTTGCCAACTGTATGTTTTGGATTAAGAGATGAATAAGGATCCTGAAAAATAATTTGTATGTGCTTCCTTACATTTTGCATTTCATCATAATCAAGTGTGTTTAATTTTTTTCCATTAAAAATTATCATTCCTGATGAAGGCTCTATCAATCGTAAAATTGTTTTTCCCAAAGTTGTTTTTCCACAACCAGATTCACCTACAAGACCTAAAGTTTCTCCGGAATACACTTCAAAACTCACATCATCAACAGCTTTAATTACCTCATGACTTTCAGTAAAAATTCTTTTGTGTAATGAGAAACAAGTACTAAGGTTTTCTATTTTTAATAGAAGATTTGCGTCATTCTTTGCTTTCTTAATATCTTTTTTTTCAAAACGATGAAGCACTTGTTCAATGGTTATATCTTTCTGTTGAATCGTTCCATCAGGAAGCGTGTTCATAAAATCCGAAATAACTGGTAATAGTTTAGTGTTTGTATCCAATGATGGACGACAGGAAATCAAACCACGTGTGTAGGGATGCCGTGGTGCGTTTAATATATCGTTGACAGAACCTTCTTCTACTATTTTACCTTTATACATTACCAAAACCCTGCTTGCAACTTCAGCAATTACACCCAGGTCATGAGTAATATACAGAAGGCTCATACCGGTTTCTTCCTGCAGTGAATTCAGCAACTTCAAAATCGAAGCCTGTGATATAACATCCAAGGCAGTTGTTGGTTCATCAGCAATCAATACTGACGGCTCACACGAAATGGCTATTGCAATCCCTACTCTTTGTCTTTGTCCGCCAGAGAGCTGGTGTGGGTAAGCGTCATAAATCCTTTCAGGTTTATTGAGCTCAACTTTTCTGAAAAGATGAATAGCTGCTGTTTTTGCTTCTTTAAGTGAAACCTTTTTATGCAACATTATAGTTTCAGCAACCTGGAAACCGCAGGTAAAGACAGGATTTAGCGAAGTCATTGGTTCCTGGAAAACCATCGCAATTTCTTTTCCACGATAGTTTACTAACTGCTTCTCAGGCAGCGACAATAATTCCCTTTCTTTTTCACCGTGCTGATAAACAATTTTACCATTTGCAATTTTACCCGAAGCTTTGGAGATTAATCGCATTATGGCAAGAGCAGAAGCTGTTTTCCCTGAACCGGACTCACCTACCATACCCAATGTTTCACCTTTATTCAGATGAAAGCTTACATCATC
Source organism: Bacteroidota bacterium (assembly GCA_031363705.1). Taxonomy (GTDB): domain Bacteria; phylum Bacteroidota; class Bacteroidia; order AKYH767-A; family OLB10; genus JANLUX01. The sequence continues at coordinate 809 of JANLUX010000006.1, read as the reverse complement.
AACTGCATTACATAAAACTCCCCTTGAAAAATATTGGATAGTAAGATGATTGACTTCTAAAATTTTTTGCACGAATCCTGGCTACTGTATCGGCATGAATATACCAATTCCTTTCAAAGCAAATGAATGTATGTCCAGTGATAAGAAAATAAAAAATGATATTAGAATCAACATCAAATAAAAAAACCGCGACTTGTAATAAGCCGCAGTTTTTTTATTACCAGATATTACTCTGGTATAGTAAAATCAAAATTTGTAATATTTCCAATCGTAATAGGGTGTTTACTCCATGTTTCAATCGTATTACGGTGTTTAATCACCAGATAAAATGATCCGTTAAGAATTGATGGAGGCAATAAAACAGAAGAAGTACCATCAACATGTAAAACCGCGATTGTTGATATTATTAATCCAAGATTTACTGAATCATATAATTCAACTATAATAGAATCACAATCAGTTGTATTAGGATAGCTATTATCTGCATTCCATAAAACAGGTTGCATTTGTCCTCCACCTGCATAGAATCCTTCAATAAAGAGTTTCAGATTAAGTGTGATAGCACAAGACGCCTGGCCAACAGTAACTTCAGCGTACTTTGCACAATTGTGTGCATCACTCACTACTACATAATAAGTGCCCGGAGCTAAACCTGTTACACTATTACTTGTACCGATAATATTGGTTAATCCTGCATCATTATACCAGGTATATGAATATGGCGGAATTCCACCCTGCACCTGTATGCTTGCTGTACCATCACTATTTCCGCAAGTGGCATTCACTGATCCGGGAGTAAGAATTAACTC
>JANLUX010000430.1:0-1725 GCA_031363705.1 Bacteroidota bacterium | reverse complement strand
CCAGTTACAAAAATTGACAAGATGCTGTATGCTTTTGATGAGTTATCAGGGTTTACACATGCCTATTCTTTAATGCGGCCCGAAGGATATAATGGAATGGAAGTAAAAGGTGTGATGAAAAGATTGAAGGATAAAACATTTGCAGCAAATGTTTCGCGTGATGATATTAATGATGCATGCAACCGGGCAGGCATTTCTTTACAGGAAGTGTTACAGTTTATTATTGCTCATCAGCGATAAATATTTTTTCTATGGTTAAAATTTCATCTCCGGCATTTTCTTATGTTTCTCGTAAAGCAGATGGATAATTCCATCTGACAATCCAACCTGTGGAACGATGATTTCATTGATATTGCCGTTTTTCATTACCGTTAAAAATATTTTTGCAGCAGGCACAATCACATCCGCACGATCAGGATTAAGATTAAGTTCAGTGATTCTTTCTTCAACAGTAAAATGCTCTAAATATTCATGCAGCTCTTTGAGTTTTTCATAGGTCAATGGTTTCGATTCTTTTTTCACCACCATTTTTATCAGCTTATTGATGTTTCCTCCTGAGCCGATTCCGGTTAATGGTTTATAACCCGCAGTGTTGGTCTTTATCCATTCTTTAAAACCACTCCATGTTTCTTTGCTCACATTTTCATGTAAAAACCGGATGGTGCCCACATTGAAAGATTGAGATGCGACAATGCGTTCATCCGAAAACAATGTTAATTCTGTACTTCCGCCACCCACATCAATGTATAAATAGGATTGTCCTTTTTCTAAATGCTCTGCGATGTGATTTGAATAAATAATCTGTGCTTCCGTTTTCCCGTCTATTATTTCAATTTCAATACCGCTTGTTTGTTTAACAAGTTTAATTATTTCAGCTCCGTTCACCGCCTCACGCATGGCTGCAGTAGCGCATGCATGATAATCAATGGCGCCAAACACTTCTATCAGCTGTTTAAATGCCTTCATGGTTTTACACAGCTGCATTACTTTTTGCTGCGTAATTTTTTTATACCTGAATGCATCTTCACCCAGACGTACAGGCATACGTAACAATTCTGATTTTTTAAAAAATGCTACGCCATCCTTTTCAATCACGGTGCACAAAAGCAAACGGATTGCATTGGAGCCTATGTCAATAGAAGCAAATCGCATTTATTTTTTTTGATTGTTTAAATGTTACCGGATAAATTTCGGTATTTCAAAGTCTTATTTTTATCTCACCAAAAAAAATAATTAACAATCGTTATTGATCACTTAACAGAAGAATTGGTAGCTAACATCCGGCTTATGACGATACAGAATTAAAAAGTGTTTCCAACTTCGTTCTAAAAAAATATTCCACAATTTATTTTTTTTCTTTAGCTGGTTTGGTAATAGCCTGAGGTATTGCCTTGCGTGCAGGTTTTTTTACAGTTATGGATTTTGGTTTTAGAGGCCTGGATTTTTGTAAAGCAACTGCTGATTTAGCAAATTTTTTAACAATGGTTTTAGCCGCTTTTTCCACTTGCCTGATAGCTTTGGATGCAGCTTTTAAATTTCTTTTTTTTAATTCGGTTAGCACTGTTTTTACCAGGTCTTTTCTGAGCTTTTTTCTTGCGGCTTTTTTCATATTATGAGGAAAATTATCGTAAGCTAAATTATGTATTAATACTTAGCAAGTACTATAAAATCATTATTAATAAATCACCAGTCAATTAGAGAGCACTTCTATTATTTTTATTTTTA
>JANLUX010000387.1:0-3754 GCA_031363705.1 Bacteroidota bacterium | reverse complement strand
TAAAAACGTATGTCAAAATCAGGTCTGAAATATTGTGCAAACGGAACACTGAACAATGTAAAATTTTCTTCGTTCTCGGGCTTTTTATTTCGAATCTTATTGGCAAGCCATATTGAATTTCCTGCGAACTCAAGATTCAATTTGAAATAAGCGTGATTGCGCACTCTGAATAAATCCTGATTATTAAAAATAAATGTATAACGTCCGTTGGTGATCAATTGATCATCATAACTTTTTATCAATGCCGGATCACCTAACTCCAGCAACTTCTGTTCGAATGCAGGTTGTAAATTCACTTTCACAAAGTTGATCTCTGCAGGATAAACAAAATGCCTTACCCGGTTATTCTGTTTCCACGAATAAGAATAAGAAAGGTTGGTAAGGGTGCGTATATACTCAAGCCGCTGCTGATGATTGTAAGCGCTTGAAAAATTTGTGGTGGGATTTGAATACACATAATCTTTTGACAAGCGAAACGGAATTAAGAATCTCGGTACAGCAATCGAAACTTCAGGACCTATTTCATAAGCGTTAAAAAATGGAAGATTGGTTTGATTCTCCAATGTAGTATCTGCAATCAGCAATTGTCTTTCCAATCCTGCCTTTAATTTTACTTCGAGCAATTCGCTTCCTTTAAAAATGTTTTTGTTACGATAGCTGATATTAATTGGGATACCGATATTGCCACCGCTATAAGTCCCTTCGAGCTCCAGCTTGTAATCCTGCCTTGCAGACGGTGTCAATAATATTTCACAATCCAGTTGATGAGTGTTCGGGTTAACATCTTTTGCAAGTGAATATTTAATATTGATAAACTTAAAATTATCAAGGTCCTGCAAATGCCTGTAAGTGTCTTCAAGGTCGGCCTGGCGGAAAGGCGATCCAGGTTTGATAAACACATGACGCGTTAGCAAATTAGGTTTGTAAAGCAGCTTGTTGGTTGAATACATAAAAGTATAATCACCATTCACTATTGTATCACGTGGTATTATATCGTGCTTACCAATGGGATCATAATCCGTTTGAATATAAACTTTGCGAATGGTATATGGTTGAAATGGCAATCCTGTTTTCACTGAGATGGTATCATCCTGCGGATTGGTTGTTTCTTTACTGATCAACAAATAAACATCTGCCTGGTTTGATTGAAGGCTGGTATCAATCGAAAATGAAATGTATTGCTGGTTAAAAAAATAATATCCCTTGTTTTTCAGTATCGTGTTAATTCTGTCACGTTCCTTTTGCAACACACCGGCATCATAATTATTTCCGCTTTTAATAAGTGTGTTTATGGTATCTGCCAACACAATTTGTTCAACCGCATAATCTGCAATCTGGTAACGAATGTTTCTGAATTTATAAGGATCACCGGATTCTATTTCGTACAACACATTTACTTTTTTCCGGGGTTTGTAAATAATACTGTCGGTTACAGAAGCATTGAAATAACCTTTGTTTTGCATAAAGATTTTCAATTGCTCTCTTGATTTTACGGTCAGCAAAGTATCCAGTAAAACAGGTGCTTCACCAATGGTGCGCTTCACCCAGTTTTTAAATTTGGTTTCCTTACCGGTGTTTGCAAGGTTGTAAATACCCAGATGAAATCGAAACACACCCAATATTTTCCTGTTTGGTTTTTGCTTGATAATGGAAGTAGCTTGTTCTCGTAATTCAGAACGGTCGGTTTTTATAATATTTTTGTTAAGCAGGTAATCAGATTCATTTAACTTTTTTACAGCGCTGCAACCTGATAAAAAGAGAATGGCTGAAAAAAATAAAAGAAGGTATTTATAGGACGTCAGCCTGTAATTGCTCATACTTGAATCTGCGTAAAAATAACACTATCGTTTTACTTTATGATTTCTAAAAATACTTTGAGTTTTGTCCGCTCGCTGCACCAGAAAAAATACCGCATCGAACATCAGCTCTTCCTTGTAGAAGGAGAAAAGATGGTAGAGGAATTATTAAGATCTGATTTCAACATTCATTCATTATATGCCAATGAGAAATGGGATGCCGGCAAGCTCTCACCAAAAAATAAAAGATTGTTAACACCGGTTACTGATAAAGTGCTTGAACAGTTGAGCGCTTTAAAAACTGCCAACCAGGTGATTGCTGTTGTTTACATGGCTGAAACAAAATTTAATGATGAACTAAAACAGAAATATTATTTGGCGCTTGATCATATCAGCGATCCCGGAAACATGGGAACGATTTTAAGAATTGCTGATTGGTTTGGTATGGATGAAATATTTTATTCAAAAGAAAGTGTTGAACGCTACAATCCCAAAGTAGTGCAGGCAACCATGGGAAGTCTTTTCAGAATTAAAGCTTATGAAGTGGACCTGAAAGAAATGCTTGAACTCAACAAACAAAAATTTCAGTTGCCTGTAATCGGAACTGTATTAAATGGAAAAAACATATTTGAACAAAAGCTTCCTTCTTCAGGAATATTAATGATTGGTAACGAGAGCAGGGGAATTAATCCTCAATTGCAAAAATATTTCACACTTCCTGTTTCCATTCCTTTGTTCAACACTAATTTTCAAAGTGCAGAATCATTAAACGCTGCTGTTGCAACGGGGATTGTTTGTGCGGAGGTGAGAAGGCAGGGAAAATAATACTAATGGAGTTATATTTGTATTAGCTAAACAATGAAAACTACCAAGAATAAAAGCAGGGCTAATATTAAGACTGATAAGTCTTTAAATAAGTATAGCTCTGATTCTTTTTTTAAAGATAAAGCAGAAGAAGCCAAACAGTTTTTCAAAAAACATGAACTTCCGGCCCATTTTAAAAAGACTACTCATAAAAGAGTAAAAGCAGCTTAATAAAATAAGTTTAAGTAGTTATCGAACATTCTATTAATCATCTTAGTTATTTGAACAAAAGCTTCCTTCTTCAGGAATATTAAGCAGGGGAATTAATCCTCAATTGCAAAAATATTTCACACTTCCGGTTTCCATTCCTTCGTTCAACAATAATTTTCAAAGTGCTGAATCATTAAATGCTGCTGTTGCAACTGGGATTGTTTGTGCGGAGGTAAAGCGACAACAAAAATTTGAGGTATAAGACTTATGAAAAAAAGAGTGAAAAAAATTATTGAGGATCAAAAAACCGAGTTATTTAACAAATGGTTGCAATTTTGCTTTCTGTAAATTGAGCATTGCTATAACAGCGTCAGTTTTATTTTTCAGATAAGCAATTCTTTCTCCCTCCGGAATTTTAAGCAGATCTTCTGATGCTTTTCTTTTCCATTCCCATACTTCAAGCATGGCTTTTGATTCTTTAATTTCCATAATCAATCAATTCTAAAGGTGTAACAATACGAAGGTCGTGAAAATAATGGTTCGAAATATTTACTTGTCTTACACGCTGCTCCCGGTTGATATTTGCAAGGTGCTTGTAATTCCAGCTTACTAAAAAGTGCATTTGATAAATGGTGCTTGCGGCTACATGCAAGGCATCAAAAATTTTCTTTGGAGGAATTACACCTGCTTCGCGATATTTAGAAGAAAGATTTTCCACCTCATTACTTTCAATTTCGAGAAGCTGCAAAGGATATTGTTGAAGAACCTGCAAAAGCTTTGTTCGTTTTTTATCATTTTCTGTATGGCTTATTTCTTCAATCACAAAGTTGGAAACATACGAATTGTATTTTTCCGTTTTAATAAAGTTATCAAAAAAATCTATCGTTATAGCTTGTTTTTCGGGCGCATCGTCCGCAAAAAGAAAATTTATGACAGAAGTGTCA
>JANLUX010000372.1:0-6138 GCA_031363705.1 Bacteroidota bacterium | reverse complement strand
AAGAATAAAAGCAGAAAAAGAAAAACTAATCAAACAAGGAAAACTAAAAAAAGAAAAACCACTGCAACCAATTTCTGAAAATGAAATTCCTTATCAATTGCCCGAAGGCTGGGCGTGGTGTAGGTTGGGAGAGATTGTTTTGAATTCTGAAGCGGGTAAAAGTTTTGTCTGTGAAAGATACCCTGCACAATTTCCTGAATGGGGAGTTATTAAAGTAAGTGCAATGTCATGGGATATTTTTTTAGAAGAAGAAAATAAAACATTGCTCAAATCTTCAGAGTTAAATCTCTCACATAAAATAAATGAAGGTGATTATTTAATTTCAAGAGCTAACACAGATGAATTAATAGGCAAGAGTGTTATAGTAGGAAAACTAAAATCAAATCTTCTATTGAGTGACAAATCAATAAGAATGATTTTTTCAGAATTGATTGATAAATATTATGTCAATCTTTTTAATAATTCTTCAATTGCGCGTGTGTATTATAAAAAGGTTGCAAGTGGTACAAGTGATTCAATGAAAAATATTACAAGAGAGCAGATGTATCAGTTACCAATTCCCCTTCCGCCACTCCCCGAACAAAAACGCATAGTAGAAAAAGTAAACCAACTGATGCAACACAGCAATGAGTTAGAACAACAAGTGCAGCAAAGCATCACCCACGCACAGCAACTGATGCAGGCGGTGCTGAGGGAGGTGTTTGAGGGGAAGGAGAAACAAAGCAAAGTATTAGCATAAGCCCGAAGGGCTTCAACATAACTAACCACCGATGCAATCGGTGGAAAAAAAAGACGCAACAACCCTGAAAGGGTTGAACAAACATGGAAGTGAATTTGACAGGAAGTATTTGCTATCAAAAATATTCAACCGCTTTGCGGTTGTTATCCATCTTGTGTTATTCACGCCATTTCATACCGAGTTATTCATATTCAATCCCTTCGGGATTTTTACTGAAAGAAAAAGCATTACAATTCTGTGGACAAAAACGAGTTAAGAATAAGAATTTGAAATGGAAGAAAAAGTTTTTACAAGAAAGGAATTATATGATACATTGTGGGCAGAACCTGCTACAGTATTGCTTAAGAAATATGACATAACTCAATCAGCGTTAAAGAAACTATGCCAGGATATGAATATTCCACTCCCTGAAAATGGACATTGGCAAAAAATCAAATTCGGAAAAGCTGTTTCAGCTCATCCATTACCATCTGAATATTCAGGTGAACACGAAGTCAGCTTGATGCTCAAAGTAGAAGGAGATCAAAATAACTTAACCTTCTTATCTCCGCGATCAATCTTACAAAAAAACATTGAAGTTGATCAGGAACTTTTTCTTAATGTTCCCGACAAGCTAACCAACCCCGATAAATTAATAATTGCCGCAAGAGAAAGCCTGAAGGAAAGAGAAAAGTGGCTGGACAATGGATTAGTGAATACACGATCAGAAGGGTTAAGTATAAAAGTTGCTCCCGATAATGTCAGCAGGGCGCTACGTTTCATGGATACACTGATTAAAAATTTGAGGAAAAGAGGATATTTCTTTAGCAGTGAAAATAATCAGGCAAAATTGGTTATCGAAGGCGAAAAAATTGCTATTGCTTTAAGAGAAAAATTAGACAGAGTGCCCGTTAAAGGAAATTACAGTTGGGAGCAATATGATTATCGTCCGAGTGGTATTTTTATTTTCAGCATCGTTATCAGCTATCGAAACTTCGAGTGGAAAGATGGTAAAGTGTCTCATGAGAAACAACTGTCTAAAATTATTGCTGGTCTTGAATTAAAAGCAAAAGAATGGAAAGAAGAAAATAATAGGATAAAAGCATTTTGGGCTGAGCGGAAAAAAGAAGATCAAATCAGACAGGAGATTGAACAGAAGAAGCAAAAAGAATTATCTGACTTTAAAGACTTATTAAAAGAGTCTGAACAATGGAATCAGGCTAAAGTACTTAGAGAATATATTGATGCCATAGAAGCAAAAGCAAATGAAAACAGTACAATGTCCGAAGAGCGTAAAAATTGGTTATCATGGGTTAGAAAAAAGATTGATTTGTTCGACCCGATAATTAAAAGAGAAGATGAAGCACTCAAAAACATTGAAATCTGAACTCTGCAAAAATTCAAATAAAATATTTCTTAGCTATAGATGAAGAGTACGGATTCCAGTTTTTCTTTACCAATTGTTCATGCTCAATATGTAGCAGATGATTTTGATGCGAGTGCTAACAAGCCGCAATTGATAAGAGGTATTGTTCAACAAAAAAATACTAAAGATGATTTTGTTGTAAAATACATGGCTGCCGGCAGAATGCACCCTGAAGCAGCAATGAATGAACTACTTGCACTATTTATTGCAATGGAATGGGACATGCCTGTTCCCTAACCTGTACTTGTTAACGTTAAAGCACCTTTTGTTGAAACTTTAAAAGGCAATGACTCTTATAAGGAGGCGCGCAAAAGCATTGGATTAAATTTCGGTACTCAATACCTTGCAGGCACGCACGTGATAAATCCAATGTTAAATCTGAATAATCACGAGATAGAATTTGCAAAAGACATTTTACTTTTCGATCTTTTCATCCAAACTTCTGATCGTACCCATATGAAACCAAATTTGCTTACAGATGGCATCAAAGTTTATCCGATTGATCATGAAATTTCATTTGGTTTCACATTGGAATTGGCTTTCGCCCGAAACCCGGAACCTTGGAATATCAGGCAACAGGATATGAGTTGGATCAATTCTAATATTCATTATCTGAAATTGAAGGGAGAGAAGTTTAACTTTACAAAACTTTCTGATAACTTAGATGGTATAACAAATAGTTTTTGGAATAGAGCACAGCAACTAATTCCGCAACAATGGCAAGGGACAAGATTTAATGACGTCAGGCAATATCTGGATCAAATAATCGCGAATAAACAAACGTTCATATCAAACCTTATAAATTTATTATCATGAAAACATTTCAATTTCAAATCTTAAGATTTCTTCCAGACCGGGTAAATGGTGAATTTGTAAATGTTGGCTTAATGCTTTTTGACCCTAAGGGAAAGGAGCTATTAGGCAGAGTAATTCACACAACCACAAGGGTTCATGCATTATTTCCTGATGTGGCAGGAAGACAATTGCTTACTCATTTAAAAGAGACAGAGTACAGGATCGAAAATGTAGCAAAACAGCTTAAAACAGAATTGCAATTTGAGCACTTAGATAATCTTGATGCAATATCTAAAGTCATTTTACCAAAAGATGATAGTGCATTGTATTTTACAGAAACAAAATCAATTGTTGATGTGGATGCCAATGCTGCCTTTGGAGACTTATTTGAAAGATTAGTAAATGCACATTTACATCAGGACGAATTTCATCGCTTTGATGATAGAGAAGTATGGAGTCATGTATATCGTAAGTATTTCGAGAAACATGGTGTTGTAAATAAACTGCAGCATCACACGATAAAAACATCAGGTGATCAATTTACTTTCGAGTACTCAATAAAAAATGAAATATGGCATTGTTTTGAGCCAATTTCATTTGACTTATCGCGTCCTGATATTATTAAAAACAAAGTTTACAAATGGTGGGGCAAATTACATGAGCTACGCGAAAACAACGAAGAATTTAAAGTTTATCTGCTTGCGCAAATGCCTAAATCAAATAAACAACTGGTTCATTTTATTGAATCAAAATTGAACGTTACAAAGCCACACAAACACAAAAATTTTTCAGAAGTTTTAAATGAAGTTGAAGCTGAAAAAGTAATTGAGGAGATTAAAGAGCACTTGTAATATTTAATATTCTCACTTTTTAAATTTATGTCCAAAGAAACCTCACCCTCGCGCCAGGTGGCAATAAAAACTTTTACTACTGCATTTCAAATATTAAAAGATGCAGGTGGTAATTTGCCAAAAAGAGAATTAATGGCAATTATGATTAGCGTAATTCAAACTCACTGATAGACAGTATTAGATTAATGAGATATTTAAGATGGCTGCTAAGAAATGAAAAGCTTATGTTTACTTAAATATTTTCTTAACCAGGTAATAATTTTACAATCTCAATGATAAAATGGGTTATTCTTTTTTTTAGTTTTTTGGCAGGCGCATTTGGTATGATCATTTTTTTTAAAGATGACCTGGCGTTTTCTGATATTGCTTACTATGGAATTGTGCTTTTGTTTGCAATGGCATTGGTTGTATTTTTTATAAAAATAGTTGAAGAATCGAAAATTGAAACCATCTGGAATTTGGATAAGCTCCAGGTCAAAGCCACCGGGGGAGCGGGTATATTCGTAGTAGCATTAGTTGCCGGTTTCTATTTTAAACCTCCTCCCTCGCAGCCTTCCTGGGATTTAGTGATCAATGTTATTTCAAAAGATAAAATTATAGAAGAAGGAAAGATAAATATTATGGGAGATAAAATTCCACCTCTCAGTTCACCTGTGCATAATAGTCGTGCTGTGTTTAGCCCTATCCCTGCAAGTGTTAAAGGAACTGCAATTATGATTCGTGCAGTTATACCTGGTTTTAAAAATAAAATTGACACAATCTTTATTCCTAAAAATCAGCAACCCGTTACCTATTATCCTGAAAAAGATACAATTCGTATTCGTGTACATGGCAATGTTTCTTATGCAAATGGGAATGTTGTTGCGCATGCTTATCTTAATTTCGAGGATGGGTTGGTTACAACATTTACCGATTCGGCAGGCAATTTCAATATCGTATTTGATAATGTGGAAGAAGGTGAAATGAAATCGTTGAGAGTGTATGTAAATGATCAGTTGAAATATCATGAACCCATTTCCATTACTTCAAAGGCATCAAAAAATATAATATTATAAAGATGAACTACACGCCATTTAAAGCTCTTTCGTTACCGGTTTTATTTTTTTTTATAGTTACGCAATGCAGTGGTGTTGCTATTCAGCTTAAGGATATGGAGGGACAAATTTTTAAACGACAGATGATTCTTAAAATTAACAGTGAACCAATACCTACCAACACATCAGGTTATGCAAATTTTGATTTAAAAACAAGTTATGATCACTTTAAGATTGATTTGATAAATGATACTTTTAAAATTATTTATCCCTTTGGAGATGTTTATCTTTTAAAAGACAACAATGCAGTTATTGATATTACTATAGGTAAGGTTAAAGATTTTAAAATTTACACAACGATAGCCCTAAGGCTGGAGGAAGTATCAAGAAAAATTAACAAGCAGCCTGACCAATGCAAGTATCTAAAAGAAACATTTGACAGCCTGGTAAAAATAACTTTTGACCCGGTTGACCTTCGTATCAGGCGTGATTCGGTATTCCCCATTATTACTCCTCTGTTTAACAGGTATTCATTAAATCTTTTAAATTTAGCTTACGCTTTTGAACGATTCAGCGAAACAACTTTTAAAGACTCTGCAGTTAAAAGAAATCTGAATGCAAAAATGGTTGCTTATAATTTTACTTTTGATTCATTGTATATAATGAAAGATAATATTAAAAAATGGATCAATGACTATTGGCGAAATGACAATCTTCAGAATGACCTTAATCAGGTATTGGCAGATTGTTTTGAAAAGCATTCTGTAAAAGTGCTTACCATCAGAAACCAGATACGAGCTATTGATGATATGAGCAGGACAAAGCGATTGGAAAAAAAGAATAAAAATGAAATTGAAAAGGCCATTTGGAATCTTCAACATACTATTACTGATGATTTAAAAGCTTCTGCAGCACTCCTTGCTGAGAAGATTAATAAACTGAATATTCAACTTATAAATTAACCTTAAAATAATTTGTGATGAAAAAAACAATGCTATGTATGCTCGCAATCGGAACAATTTTAATGCTTTTTATCTATGCCTGTACTAAAGATGATTCAGGCCCCACCACAACTATTATAAATAACGGTGATGATGCAATAATTGATCCTTCCAACTGCTGGGAAGCAGGTTTCAAAGGTTTTCAAATCATATTAAATAAAGACAGCGGAAAAGTAAATCATGTTTTTTCTGTAAGTCGTTTTGTTGGTCAATGCCTTGTTACTCCAACTTTTGATGCATATGGTTTTGGATGTATATACGGTCATCGCTTGTCCTTCGCTGTAATTGTTGATCAAAATTTTTCTCCACCAGG
>JANLUX010000356.1:0-2223 GCA_031363705.1 Bacteroidota bacterium | reverse complement strand
ATAAGCAGTGGGAATTACTCGGTTCAAAAAAAGGTCAGCGATTTGTGAAAGAATACAATGCGCTAAAAAAATTATTACCCTAAAAGGGATCCTCACATTTGTATTACTTTTCATTTCTTAAATAAAAACATCTGCTGTATTACTCAAAAATTTAATAACAGATCATCAATCGTCTTTAGGATTTGATACTTTTGACCAATTATTGAATAACAATGCTGTTGGTATGTACGATTAGTTATTGCTTAAAATGTTTATTTTTTAACCACAACTTTATTAATTAGAGTCTGTCTATAAATTCTAAATGGTTGATAAATAAAGGAGTTGAGTGTATAAAGTTAGAATTATCTTTTCAACTTTGGTCAATGAAAATGAAATTATTTGAGGCATTAACTTTAAAATTTGAGAAGCCTGATTGGGCGAGAAACCCGGAATTTGGTTTGATAGATACTCTGTTGGACACTCATCCAGAGTTATTAAAGATTGTTGAGATGGATATAGTGCAGGGTTGCAAACAAAGTGATTTTGGCAGACAAGACACCCCTAGTGTAGAACAGATTTTTCGGGCTGCTCTTTACAAGGAATTGAAACAGTTAGATTACAGAGATCTGGAATATCATCAGAGTGATTCAAGAATATGCGCTCAGTTTTTAAAGATTGATGAATTGCGACCTTATAGTTTTCAAATGTATCATAAGTATATATCGAAAATTAAAGCAGAGAATTTACAACGGTTATTAGTAAGCCTGAACACCATTGCAATTAAGGAAGGAATAGAGAACCTGGAAAAATTAAGACAAGACAGCACCGTAACGGAAACTAATATTCACTATCCGACAAATAACTCACTGGTATGGGATTGTATCAAAGAAAGTCATCGATTATTGACTCAGTTAGAAGAAGAAATTAAAGACCTGAATTACCGTGACTATACCGGATCAGCGAAAAATATTTTTTATAAAATAAACAATACTAAAAGCGGGGATAAACGAATTGATCTGTTCAAGAAACAATTAATCACTTTTACAAAATGCATTAATCAGGTGGCAAATGCAATAAAAAAAAAGAACCATTGTAGCATTATGGCTATGATAATCATTACTGATCTCGAAAAAGTTTTGCCTGTGATGGAACAGGTTTACAGTGTAACAAACAGAAGAGAGCTGAACAATGAAATAGTCGGTAATGCTGACAAATTATTTTCAATCTATGAACAACATACAGATATAATTGTAAAAGGAAGTCGTGAAGTACAATTTGGTCATAAAATAAATTTATCAACGGGTAAGAGTAATTTAATATTGAGTTGTGAAATATTAAAAGGGAATCCTCCGGACAAGATATTGTATCAGCCTACATTGGACAAAGTGATCAGGGATTATAAAATAATTCCTCGAGATAGCGTAACCGACGGAGGTTATGCTACAATAGAAAATTCAATATATGCTCAACAAAAGGGCATTATTAATATTGTGTTCAACAAAGTTGTGGGAAGTTTGCAAAATATAACCAGCAGCTTAAGCATGGCAAAGAGATTACAGAAATGGCGCAGCGGAATAGAAGCAAACATCTCCAACCTAAAAAGAGGTTTTGGATTGCATAGATGTAACTGGAAAGGCTTTGACCATTTTTGTTCAAAAGTGATGTGGAGTGTGATCGGATATAACATTCGTGTTATGACGACTGCTCTCTTACAAAACGTATAAGTGGATAGATGCTTAATAATTCAACCAATGGAAGAAGTGCGTCCAGTAAACAATAAATAATAGAAAAAACAGAAAATCTTAGTATAAAATAGCCAGCACCAACACAATTCGTCAGGAAATTCAACATCCCCAGGAATTCCTTAAAGCAAGGAATGAAATATTGATACTAAATGGACAGACACTATTTAATGAAAGGGCATCATGGATCGTCAAGTACTTTTTCAGCAGCGCATAAAATGAGCAATTCAACAAATACATTTGTAAAAGACGATTTGTTTGATGGAACTGTTTATGCCGTGTGTGGTACTTCAGGATCAAATCCCGGAGTAATGCAAGCAGGTTACCCTATGTCGTGCATGGCTTTTAATAATAAAACCAATAACTGCTCAATGGTGATGGATGTATATGGCGACACGCTCGTATGCAAATACCTTACATCACAGGGAACTATTGTAGATCAGTTTAGTATTCGTAAAAACGGCACTCAGACAAAGCCATTAGCTTCGGTAAAACAGCATTT
>JANLUX010000286.1:0-8280 GCA_031363705.1 Bacteroidota bacterium | reverse complement strand
GGTAATGATGCAATAAGTATTTATCTTGAAGCAGACGCAGCTTCATGGTGGTATTTCAGTTATAACCGTGGCATTATGCAGGCAATTTCTTCTGATGTAAAATTCAATGATGCAATACAGGGAATGAAACCTGATAAAAGGGTTGCAAGCACAAAGAATGATCAGCCTCCTTATGAATATATGTTGAGTACAGATAGAAAGAAGGCGGAGTTTGTTAAAAAGATGAGTGGGCTTTAGATAAGCTTTAGAATTATTAATGGGCAATTGAAAGTGGAGAGAGGATAGTTGATTACAGTTAGCAAATGCCTTTAAATAATACATCCGCAGAGCAACTCAGCGGATGTATTATAACCTAAATAAAAATCAGGACTAACGTTTTTTTGAAGTTGATTTTTTTGAAGATGTTTTTCCGGAAGTTGTTTTCTTGGTTGATTTTTTTGCACTGGATTTTTTAGAAGCAGTTTTTTTCTTCGGCACCTTAACGCCTGCTGCACGTGCTTCACTCAAACCGATTGCGATGGCTTGCTTGCGGCTTTTTACTTTACCACCTTTGCCTGATTTAAGCTCACCATGTTTATATTCATGCATAACATCTTCCACTTTATCCTGTGCTTTTTTACCATACTTTGCCATTACGTTTTGTTTTTAGTACGTGATGGAACTAAAAGTATATGCCATTTAATAGAAGTCGGCAGTTTGCACTAAGCAGTCGGCAGCGGCTGACATACAAGAGGATTTAATACGTTTATTGACGCTAACACTTCAAAAAAAAATTCCAAATCATTTACGATCTGGAATTTTTATTACTGCCGGTTGCCCACAGTAAACTAAAGACGGAATCAATGCTCCACTTCCTGTTTCTTATAATCATCCATTAATTTTTTTTGCATCTCACCAGGCACCGGTGCATATTCAGCAAACTTAACATTTACTCTACCTCTGCCTTGGGTAATGCTGCGTAAAGAGGTGTTGTATTTATCCAATTCAGCCAATGGTGTTTTTGCTTTTATAACCTGATAACCATTTTTACTTTCCATTCCTAATATCATGCTTCTGCGGGTTTGCAATTCACTCATCACATCTCCCATCATACTTTCAGGTGCAATAGTCTCTACTTCGTAAATGGGTTCGAGGAGTTGTGGTTCTGCCTGATGAAATGCTTCTTTGAAAGCCATCATACCTGCAATTTTAAATGAAAGATCGTTGCTGTCAACCGCATGCATCTTGCCATCATATACGCTCACACGCACATCACGCACATACGATCCGGTTAATGGACCTTCATTCATTTTTTCCATCACTCCTTTAATGATAGAAGGAATGAAACGGGTATCTATAACACCACCGGTTATACAATTATTAAAAACTAATTTACCTCCCCATTTTAAGTCCATTACTTCAGTATCGCGTACGGGGTATTCCTTTAAAGGTGGCATGCCTTCAAAGTAAGGTTCAATTTTCATATACACCTCACCAAACTGACCGGCACCACCTGATTGTTTTTTATGACGGTAGGATGCAAGTGCTGGTTTCTGAATAGTTTCACGATAAGGTATGCGCGGACGGATATACTCAATATCCAGTTTATAAATGTGCTGCAACCTCCATTTAGTTACTGCGAGGTGAAGTTCACCCTGACCATGTATCAACAATTGTTTTAATTCACTGCTGTATTCAACCACTAAAGTGGGATCCTGTGAATGAATTTCAGTTAATACTTCGCCAATTTTTTCATCATCAGCTTTATTTTTAGCGATGATAGCAGTGCGTACTTTAGGATCAGGGAAATGAATAGGATCAATATTTCCTTTTGCACCTTTTCCATTGAGTGTATGATTGGTTGCAGTGTTTTTTAATTTCAATGTAGATCCAATATCACCTGCTTTTAAACGATCAATGGGATTGCGGTTTTTTCCATCCATGATAAAAAGCTGACCGATGCGTTCTGTGGTGTTGGTTTTCTCATTTGTAAGCTCCATACCAACTGCTACTTCACCGCTCATTACTTTAAAAAAGCTGAGTTTGCCAAGATGTGGTTCAATTAGTGTTTTAAAAACAAAAAGTTGTGTAGGACGTGATGGATCACATTTTACTTCTGTTCCATCTTCCATCATTTCTGCCGGAGCATCCACAGCCGAAGGTGCTACATTATCAATAAATCCCATCAGCCTTCCACTGCCCATATCTTTTTTACCTGATAAGCAAAACACAGGAAACACCTGGTGTTTCATCATCCCTATCTTTATGCCTTCACGTAATTCATCTTCGTCAAGGTTACCTTTTTGAAAATATAATTCCATCAGCTTCTCATCATTTTCAGCAGCCTTTTCCACTAGTTCATTGTGCAGTTTCTCAGCAAGCTCTTTTTCTTCAGGAGGTATGGGCAGCTTTTCAGGTTTGCCACCGGTAGCTGGAAATTTATACATGGTCATCTTCAGCAAATCAATAATGCAGTTAAACCCCGCACCTGTTTTAACCGGATATTGCATCACCGTCACCGCATTTCCGAAAAATCTTTTTGCATCTTCCAGTGTTTCATTGAAATTAGCCATTTCATGGTCAAGCTGGTTAATGGCAATGATGGTTGGTTTATTGTATTTGTCAACATAATTCCAAAGTAATTCAGTACCTACTTCAATTCCGTGCTGGGCATGTAAAAGCATTACAGCTGTATCGCAAACACGAATGGAGGAAATCACTTCTCCGATAAAATCATCAAGACCTGGTGTATCAATAATATTAATTTTATAATCTTTCCACTCGGTGTGCATGGTAGTAGCATAAATGGAGTTGCCACGCTCATGTTCAATCTCATGAAAATCAGAAACGGTGTTTTTATCTTCCACCGTTCCCCTACGGTTAATTAAACCCGCTTCAAACATCATTGTTTCGGCAAGGGTAGTCTTGCCGCTTTTCGCAGAGCCAATCAATACCACGTTTTTAATGTGTTTCTCATCGTAAGTTTTCATAACATTAAGTTTAAGTTTAAAGTTTAAAGTTTAAAGTTTCAGGTTTCAAGTTAAGGTTAATAGTTAAAAACTAATAGTTATTGATTGATAAATAACTTTAAACTTTAAACCTGAAACTTTAAACCAGTTTTTTTTCCTGTTTAAAAATACAATTTTTTTGGATGCATCAACTTTTTATGAAAACTGAATGAGAAAATGATTTATTTAGAAGCAGGTGGGGTGAACGAAGCAAAATTGGAGGTATATTTGCTATTAATAAACCAAAAAAAAGAAAATCATATGAAAAAATTATTGATCGTATTTGCATTTGCAGGAATTGCAACAGCAAGCAATGCACAGGCTACCAAAGAAAAGCCTAAAACTCAGCAACCAGCAAAAGAAATTGCGAAACCACAAGCTGGTACACAAGAATATGTTACCCGATTGAACGGTAAACTTGTTGTAGTAAAAGGAGATATCAGTGCACCAATGCAGACTGATGTAATGAAATTTGAAAACGGCAACTACATTACTCCGGATGGTGTATTCGTTTATAACAATGGCAGTGAGAAAATTATGGTAGAGGAAGGACAAAGAGTTGATATGAAAGGAAATCTTATCGGAAGAGTAAATAGTGAAGCTAAACCGGCTCCAGATCAGCCAATGCAGGCTGTTCCGGCAGATGTAAAATAATTATAAGATAATTTAATTTTAAGGCGGCTTTCAGTTTAGATTGAAAGCCGCTTTTTGTTTAACCAAAGTTTGTTTTCTTTGCAGCCCTTTAAATGGGGCATTAGCTCAGCTGGCTAGAGCGTTTGCATGGCATGCAAGAGGTCATCGGTTCGACTCCGATATGCTCCACAAAGTTTTTTTGATAAGTAAGGAGAGATTTATCATTTTTTTGCTTTTTGTCTCTTCGCCAAAATAAAATTCCCATTCAAGTTCGCATACATTTACTTTAGTTCCACATAAAATTATTGCACTGTTTACTTTTGCCTTTATATGGAACTGATTAAAACACGGCTCGACAAATGGCTTTATGCAGTGCGTATTTATAAAACACGCAGTGTGGCAGCTGAAGCATGTGATAAAAATCGTGTGCAGGTAAGTGGTGTGAATGCCAAACCTTCGCGTAATATAAAAACCGGTGATCATATTATTATACACATGGGTCCTTATAAAAAGCATGTGAAAGTGCTACAGCTTTCCGAAAAAAGAATGGGAGCACACATGGTGGTTAATTATTATAGTGACATTACTCCTGTTGATGAACAGGAAAAACTAAAGGCATACAAAGCCGCTATGGCAAGTTACGGTGTGCGTGGTGCCGGACGACCCACCAAGAAGGACCGCAGAGACCTGGATGAATTTTATGATTGGAGAGAAGAGGCAGAGTAGCAGCAGTAAGCAGTAGCAGAATGCAGTTTTAATAGCCTGCCTCCTGTCACTGCTTACTGCTGCTGCTTTTTCATCTATTTTTGCCATCCCTTACAAAATATGCTCGCACTTTTATCTAAAGAGATCAACAGCTTTTTAAATTCCCTGATAGGATACATTGTAATAATTGTTTTTTTAGTCACGATTGGTTTGTTTTTATGGGTATTTCCCGGTGGAGAGATGAATATACTGGATAGCGGTTATGCAACTATCGAACCTTTGTTTGTTATAACACCATGGGTTTATCTTTTTTTAATTCCTGCTGTAACCATGCGTTTGTTTTCTGAAGAAAATAAAACAGGCACCATTGAATTATTACTCACCAAACCCCTTACTGAAATTCAGGTGGTGATTGCAAAATATCTGAGTGGTGTTATACTTGTACTTATTTCATTATTACCAACGCTCATTTATTATTTCACTGTTTATCGCTACAGTCTTCCATTGGGAAACGTGGATAGCGGTGGCACCTGTGGAAGTTATATTGGTTTGTTTTTGCTGGGAGCAGTATTTGTTTCCATTGGTTTGTTTGGTTCAGCGCTGGCTGACAACCAGGTGGTAGCTTTTATCGTTGCTTTAATTCTGTGTCTTGTTTGTTTCAGAGGATTTGAATCACTGACTGCTATCTCTCCGCAAGGATGGTTAAATAATTTATTTGCAAACCTGAGCATTAACGCACATTACATCAGCATGAGCAGAGGTGTGATAGATACACGTGATGTAGTTTATTTTCTAAGTGTGATTTTATTTTTTCTTATGCTTACCAAAATTAAATTAGAAAGCAGGAAATGGTGAGTGTGTTTACAGTTTACGGTTTACGGTTTACGGATTGTCAATTAATCTTCAATCTTCAATCTTCAATTTTCAATCTTCAATAGTGAAACAAAACATCATTCAGCTTACGCTGGTCATTGGCATTATTATTCTTGCAAATGTGGTTTCCTCATTTGTGTTCAGGCGTATTGACCTCACTGCTGATAAACGTTTTACACTCTCTCAATCAAGCAAGAGTTTAGTAGGTAATTTAAAGGACCTAGTGTACGTTAAAGTTTATCTTGAAGGAGATTTTCCTGCCGGGTTTACCAAACTTCGCAATACTACTCAGGAACTGCTGGATGAACTGCGTACTTATGCAAAAGGGAATTTAGAATACGAGTTTATTGATCCTTCGGCAAATCCTGATCCGAAGGAAAGAAACAAGCTTTACAGGCAGCTCGCTGAGAAAGGATTGCAACCAACCAACCTGGAAGAGAAAAGTAAAGAAGGTTCTACTCAGCAAATAATTTTTCCGGGTGCTATTATCAGCTTCAGCAACCAGGAAATACCAGTGCAATTGCTCAAAGATCAGTTAGGAACGCCTCCTGCTCAAATGCTGAACAACTCTATACAGAACTTAGAGTATGAAATATCCAGCGCTATTCGCAAAGTAACCAATCCTTATAAGCCCGGTATTGCTTTTTTAGAAGGTCATGGTGAATTATCAGCACGTGATGTAGAGGATCTGAGTAATACCCTGCAAAGTTCTTATGAGGTAAAACGGGTGAGTATTGACGGTAAGCTGAATAGTCTCGATGAATTCCGCGCTGTAATTATTGCAAAGCCCGATACCGCATTTAATGAAAAGGATAAGTTCATTATTGATCAATATATAATGCGTGGCGGAAAGGTGATCTGGATGGTTGATCAGATGCAGGTAACCATGGACAGTTTATCCACACGAGGTGAAACAATGGCATTGGCGCGAAGCCTGAATTTAGATGACATGTTATTCCGTTACGGTGTGCGTATCAATTATGATTTGCTGCTTGATTTGCAGAGTGCACCAATACCGGTAGTAACAGGTTACATCGGCAATCAACCCCGTCAGCAGTTGCGTCCGTGGTTTTATTTTCCGGTGCTCACGCCTTCTTCCCATCATGTTATTGTAAACAATCTTAATTCCATCCGTTCGCAGTTTATCAGCAGTCTGGATACTATTACCAGTGCAGGGGTAAATAAAACCGTGCTGTTAAATACTTCACGTTATACACGTGTGCTCACTGCACCTGTGCGTGTAAGCCTTGGAATTATGCAATTAAAACCAGCGCCAAAACAATTTAACCAGCATGATATTCCGGTGGCAGTTTTACTTGAAGGAAATTTTGAATCTTTATATAAGAACCGTGTTCCTCCGGCAATTGCACAGGACTCCACTATTGCGTTTAAGGAACACTCTGCAAAGCCAACAAAAATGGTGGTGGTATCTGATGGAGATATACTACGCAATGAATTCACCCGCGGCCGTGCACTTGCTTTAGGTTATGATAAATATTCGGGAAGCACATTTGGCAACAAAGATTTTATGCAGAACATAGTTGACTATTTATGTGATGATTCAGGAATAATGACAGTGCGGAGCAAAGAGTTCAAGCTGCGCATGCTCGATCCCGCAGTGATTGAATCTCAATACACCACTTTACAACTGGTCAATTGCCTTGTACCTGTTGCTCTTGTCATGCTTTTCGGAATCTTCAAATTTTACAGGAGAAAAATCAAGTACACCCGTGCATAATTCACCTGGAGTAGGATTGATTACAATAATCAAACAGTGATTACATTTATTTACATTTAATTTGCGCTCCCTTAAAATAACTGATGAAAAACAACCGTATAATTTTAATACTCTTTATTCTGCTTGCTGCTGTTGCAGGATATTTTTTCTTTACCAAGCAATCAGGAACTATTAAAAAAGAATTAAGCGATTTTGCTGTTGCTGATACTGCATCCATTGATAAAATTTTTATGGCTGACCGCGAAGGCAATACTGTTACGCTCGTTCGTCAACCTTCAGGTATGTGGAGAGTTAATAATAAGTACAATGCCAAGCCAGAAGGAATCCATACATTATTATATACGATTAAAGCACTTGAAGTGAGAAGCCCTGTTGGTCATAATATGTACAACAACGCTATGAAGCTGATGGCAACCAAGTCAACGAAAGTGGAAATTTATCAAAAAGGTAATCTTGTTAAAACATATTATGTCGGTCATCCAACTATGGATAACCTGGGCACTTTTATGTACCTGGAAGGATCAAGTGTTCCTTTCATAATGCACATACCTGGTTTCAACGGGTTTCTTTCTACACGTTACTATGCCAATGAGCAGGAATGGAGGGATAAAGGTTTGTTGCACTGCGATCCACAACAGATCACCCATGTATTACTTAATAATTTATCTGCACCTGATTCCTCTCTCGAAATAACAAAAATTAATGCCGGAGAATACACTGTTGGAAATGGTAAACATCAGTTACCTGCGTATGACAGAATAAAACTCAATGCCTATATAAGTGCCTGCTCAAATGTGTATTACAATCTGCTTGATAATGAAATGTCGGCTGAGAGACGTGATTCTATCCTTAAAGCGGGACCATTCATGACTTTACTTATTGAAACAGATAAAGATGTGCTCAATGCCCGGTTATTCCGTAAACCGGTTACAGCTTCTACCCGTTCGCAATACAGTGAAGAAACAGGTAAAATCTGGGATTATGATCTTGACCGATTCTATCTTTTACAGAAGGGAGACACCACCTGGTACACCTGCCAGTATTTCCAATATGATAAATTGTTGAAAACTCCTGGTTATTTTTTGCCTTCGAAAGCATCCAAATAGCAATCGCCACATTTCAATAATTTATATTTGTGCGGTTGCCTCCTGGCAATTATTAACTCATAATTCATAACTCAAAAGTATAATGGCTACTGCTACCGCTGAAAAAACCAAGCCCATGAAATTCGTTGTGTCCTCCACTGCGCTCTTAAAACAATTGCAGAGCATCAGCGGAGCTTTAAACAGCAACTCACCACTTCCCATTCTCGAAAATTTTCTCTTTGAACTAAAGCCCGGAGAG
>JANLUX010000271.1:0-3281 GCA_031363705.1 Bacteroidota bacterium | reverse complement strand
ATTGACTGTAAAGCCCAGAAATAACACTTGAATCACCAGATTTAAGCAGGTTTTTTTGTTGAAATCTGCATTTGGCAGTCCAATTTGCTTCATCAATTGACTATTTATAACGTATAGCATTTATTCGGAATAAAATTTAAACAGCTTCTTAGTTTGTATAAAATCTTTTTATTCAGTTAGCAAAAATCTTTTCACCAGAGCAAAAAGTTTGTGATGAATACCAGATTGAAGGCATTACGATTTACTACTTTGTATTGTCTGCTTGGTTTAATACTGAATAGTTATTTCTTATCTTATTAAATTCTTCACGTAATATCTTTCCTGCCTCAGCTCTCTTAATATTTTTTTGAATACAGTAGTCATTTAAATTTATCTGCTCGCAAATGATTTTGTGCAAGAGAGGTGAATTTTCAAATTGCTTTATTTTGAAGTCTCGCTTATTCTCATGCCGGTTCACCTTTTCGTGTAATGTCTGAATAAGTAGTTTGATTAGTGTTATGCAAACAGAGGGTGATGATTGATTGATATAACCGCCTGAATTAAATTTTTTAAAAGTTATAATCAATATTTCTTCCGCCTGGTTTGTTGTATCTGACAATTCTGTTGCAATGCCAAATAGCATGGAACTGTATTTATCATAAATATTTTCAAAGGTGTTGTATGACATGGATTCGATTTTAACCGCTTAATTCATTTCAAATTAATTTTAGATTCTTATGAGGAAACTAATTCTCACAAATTTTAAAATTGTATTTGAGTGCTATTTAAATTTCTATGCCAAGAATAATGTGAATTGTAACCAATACTTACCTATTCATTTGATTATTCAAGTGTAGCGTATAGGGTTGAAAAAAAATTCTGACGGAATTAATTGGTTCTTTAGAATATGAGCAAACCGATCCAATAGTACGCTCTTTAATTTGATAATGTTTTAACTGAAAGCACCACCAGCGTAATGAAAACTTGAGGTTATTGAAAAACCAGAATAAAATCCTCCCTCATTATATTATATCTAAATGCAATAAAAAAGGGAAGACTTAACTGAACGTTAAATCTTCCCTGATAGAAAAATTTTATTGATCTACTTTACAACAACTAATTTAACTGATTGTACTGTTTCATTATTATTTGCAAGTACAACATAATATGTTCCTGGTGCATATTTGCTCATATTAAGGTGAATATCGTAAGTACCCTTTGAACGGACTACATTGTTAACCGGAATCTCAACGATCTCACTGTTTTGGTTATATACTGTAACCTTCACCTGTGCACGATCCGCAGTGACTCTCACTCTCACAGTACTTTGTGTTTTTGCAGGATTTGGAAATGCTTCCATGATGATTGGCGGTGCACCAATATTTAATTGTGCTCCGGGATTGATTGCTGTTACAATTGAACCTCCTGCACACAATCCATATCCCCGCCATGGAGCTTGTACATAAGGGAATACAGATTTGAATGCGGTATCGTTGGTTTCAACACCTGTAGTATAACCAAGCACCCCTAATAATTGTGGTGTAAGAGGACTGTTACCTATTGTGTAATCATCATACCATAAACCTATCGCTGCAAGCACAACACCACTTACTGCCTGCAATTCAATGCGTGTTACATCATCTTCCAAACGTCTTCCATTTGGGAAACCATCCATGTTGGGAATATTTTGCAAAGCGGTTGTAGTATTATAATTAGTATCAGTTAATCCCAATACTGCTGCTGCCAGTAAGCCTTCACTGCTGAATTGTGGACTGTTGCGTGGTGTAACAGGTACTGCCATATTTAAGCGTAACATATCACCAAATACCGGAAGGAAATTATTTATAAATGGTTTGCCGGTTGTTAATGGATTACCTGGCGTTTTTCCTGTTGCCAATTGATAAGGAGGAAGATTGGGAACACCAGTATGAAATATGGGAAGTAAATCTACCGAACGCGGCATATTATCACGAAGTAAATATTTTCCAAATATTGCAGTATCTAACGCTGTTCCTGTTGTAGCCGGATTGCCATATAATACATATAATCCGTCATTGCCATTTCCGAAATCAACGTTACCTAATACAGTAGGTGAAGCACGCTGGATGCGCAGTGCACTGAAGGCAGGAATAGCAGGACCGAATAAACTATTATCCATATACAATCCTAATTCAGGATTGCCAAATAAGCTATCGAAATAAGCGCCCTCCTGATATGGAGTTAAAGAATTCCAATAATCTTTTTGCCCTATTGGAATCACCGCTTCATTAGTAAGGGGCATTCCTAATCTTGAAACCTGCACCCAGGAGCCGCTGTGTGTTTCGGTTCCATCACCATTGATAGTTCTGAGTGACCTGCGGCTTGCACTTGCCCACACTCCTATCACGAAATCAGGGTCTAAAATATTAGCAGCCATGCTCACATCTTTACCATCTTTCTGTAATGTTGAAATAGGAACCTTTATACAAATAGCATGTACATTTTTACATTTCAGACCGTCCCGTGGAGCATTGACACCGGTGCCACCAGCCCTCGTTTGTCCAAGATCGAAGATTCCTCCCAGGTCAACAAAGAAAGGATCATCAATGGGTCCGCAAAAGATAGTTTCTCCGGTAGTAGCAGTTGTGATTGCACTATCCATCAGCGCGGCATAAGGGGTGTTTAAACCTAACTGACTGTCAATGGAACGAGGTCCGATATTATTGGGTGGAACAATACCATTATTGATAACCATCTGAAAGGTAGCTCCTCCATCAATACTGCGAAAGCAATCATAGGTTGTTTTTAAATTTTGTTGTCCTAACCGGATATTAAAGAAGGTGGTGGGATCCTGGTTTACCTGAGAAAATACAAACCGGTAAATGATCTGATCATGAGTTAGAGAATCTCCATTATTAATATGAATCTCATAACGTATGTCGGTTCCAAAAGAATAATAATTAGGACCTCCTTGAGGTAACTCAGCAGGAACGTAATTAGCAATGATGGTTACTGTATTGGTATCATCAGGGCTGCGGAAAGCGTATAAGTCAGTATTATCAGCCAGCGGATCATTGGCAATTAAGGGCGCTTCCCTATGGCTTGAAGCATCAAGGAAGGAGCGGGACGCGATAACCGAAATCATTATCAATGCAATTACTGCTAATGAAATTCCTACATTTTTTTTTGTAATTTTTTTTTGCATGTTAATTCAATTTTTTTTGTTAGAATAATTTTTTACGATGATTATAAATATTAAGATCATCTTTTTTTAACGAACGGTTTAAATACTATTATGGATTTAATGTTATAAAAATAATAAC
>JANLUX010000261.1:0-9238 GCA_031363705.1 Bacteroidota bacterium | reverse complement strand
GGCTTCAGCACAGGTGAAGTAAAACCAAACCGTGGCACGAGCAGAAGAGAAACCGGTCATGGAAATCTTGCAATGCGTTCAATAAAAAAAGTATTGCCTGGTGATGATGTTAATCCATATACATTAAGAGTTGTTTCTGATATTTTAGAATCTAACGGATCATCATCAATGGCCACTGTGTGTGCAAGCAGTCTTGCATTGATGGATGCCGGTGTAAAAATTAAAGCGGCTGTTTCAGGTATTGCGATGGGAATGATAAGTGATGGCAAAGGACGTTTTGCAGTATTGAGTGATATATTAGGTGATGAAGATCACTTAGGCGATATGGATTTTAAAGTTACCGGTACTGAAAAAGGAATTTGCGCCTGTCAGATGGATTTAAAAGTAGATGGCTTACCTTATGATATTTTATTAAAAGCACTGGAACAGGCAAAGGCCGGCAGGCTTCACATCTTAGGTGAGATGAATAAAACACAGGCTCAACCTAATACAGATTACAAACCGCATGCTCCACGCATCGTTGTAATGCGCATACCTAAAGAATACATTGGTGCAGTTATCGGACCAGGTGGAAAAATTATTCAGGAGATGCAACGCGAAACCGGTGCTACCATTTCTATTGATGAAGTTGGTAACGAAGGTGTGGTAGAAATAGCATCAAATGATAAAAATTCTTTAGATGCTGCTGTAGCTAAAATCTCTGCTATCGTTGCCATTCCTGAAGTAGGTAAAGTATATCAGGGCAAAGTAAAAAGCATTATGGCTTTTGGCGCTTTTGTAGAATTTATGCCAGGCAAAGATGGATTACTGCACATCTCAGAAATATCTCACGAAAGACTCAGCACAATGGATGGTGTTTTAAAAGAAGGCGATAAAATTGAAGTGAAGCTAATTGAGGTTGATAAAAAAACCGGAAAGTTCCGTTTATCACGCAAAGTTTTATTACCAAAACCTGAAGGTGCTGCAGATCAGGGTGGCAGACAAGATCGTCCGCAACGTGAAGATGCACGACCTGAAAGAAAAGCTCCGGCTGAGAATTAAATTCTTTTTAATTAATCAGCGTTGCTGTATTTGTAGAATTTCTAATCCGGATCCTAAGTAATCTTATTATCAAATAATTATTTTAAGATATTAATTCAATTGTTGAATTAGTGTCTTATCTTTGACCCAGGTTAGGTTGGTTAGAGCGAACTCATATTTTTCAGGTTCGCTCTTTTTATTTTTTAACTCTTAAAGGACTTAGCTTTTCCGGTAAAAATTTAATTTTCAGCAACAATTCATTGTAGCTATTATTCTATTCCAGATTAAAAAACAGAAAAAAATATAAACATTTTAATGTCCTATATTTTAAAAAGTACTTTCTGTAATTTAAACAGGTTTTCAACCTCTTAAATTCTATTGAAACTTTATTTATTTCTTTTGGCTAGCGTGGTGCTTACTGAAAAACTATTCGAACCTCCGGCAATATGATATTTTGCATACCCATAGCTGAGATTAAAACGGTTAACCCGGATTCCAAAACCACCGGTCAGGCCCGATAAGCCCATTTTATTTTCAATACCTAATTCTTTTCTTCGTTCAAAATTATAACCGACACGAAGGTTAAATCCCTTGCTGATCAGAATTTCTGTGTTGATGATAAAATGCCTTAAAAGCTTATCTGAAAATTTAATTTTCTTCTCTGTAGATTCACCGGTTAAAGGATCAATGGTGGACACATTGGGATTTTTATAGGTAATATTCCATTTTTCCAAATGCTGGTAATTAAGCGAAAACCGTAATGGTGCCTTTACCAGTTGCTTGCTTATTCCGAGCTGCATCTCATAAGGTAATTTTTCCCTCGAACCCTGGCGGTATTGATCCAATTGTGAACCCATATTCCGTATTACTGTAGTGATACACCACAAATGTTTCCTGTTAAAATAAGTTGCTGCCACATCTGCGGCAATTCCTGTTGAGGTATAGGTTTCAAGATGTGAATAAATTCCTTTTAAGGTTGCACCAATAAAAAACGAACTGTCTAAAGGGCGTGACCATGATAAGCCCAAAGCATACTCCGAAGCTGTGAACGAACCATTAACATTTGCAGCTTCATCAGTCTGATCAAATGTTCCGTAACTAACATAATGAATATTTGCAGCAAACATTCCTAATTTTTTCAACTCATGAGCATACACCGCATCACCATATTTTATTCCTGCAAAATAATTTACAAAGCTTAGCCCAAGTTGCTTGTTCATGGAAGGCATTAGTTGTGAAGGATTGCCACTAACCAATGTAACATCATCTGTTCTGGTTGCAATTGCATTTCCACCCAAAGCTGCAACACGGGCAGATGAATTAAGATTAAGAAATTCAAAAGTATTATCACCACCGATTTGAGCAACAAGAAAATTGCTGATTGATAAAAAAAGAAGTGAGAGCGTAATTCTTAAAGTCATTCAGAAATTTTTTGAGGAGTGATTTTGATTAACGTAGCATTCAATTGCTTTATTGTTGAATTGTTGAATTGCTAATTCTTATTGAATCGTTTCTTGTAGATTAAATATAATAAACTGATAAATATTTTTTAATCGTATTAATGCATTAACAATATTCCTCTCCTTTTGAAAGGGTTAAACATTTTTAGTTTGAATCAACATTTTTAACAATAAAGCAATTAAACAATCTAATAATTAATAGAGCGGATAACTCTCCATCATCCCATTTACTTCACTCCTGACTTTTGCAATTACTTTCTCATCCTCATGAGCTATTAAAACTTTATCAAGAAGACTCACTACTTTTTTCATCTGTGCTTCTTTTAATCCACGTGTTGTTATGGCTGGTGTGCCGATACGAATACCGGAAGTAACAAAAGGAGATTTATCATCAAAAGGAACCATGTTTTTATTCAAAGTAATATCAGCTTTCACCAAGGCATTTTCTGCAGCTTTTCCGGTAATATTTTTATTGCGCAGATCAATTAACATGGAATGATTATCAGTTCCTCCTGAAATAATATTGTATCCTTTTTCTTTGAAAGCAGCTGCCATTGCTTTTGCATTTTTAACAACCTGTACACAATACTTTAAATAATCATCAGTCAATGCTTCACCAAAGGCAACTGCTTTTGCAGCAATAACGTGTTCCAATGGTCCACCTTGTGTTCCTGGAAAAACCGCACCATCCATTACTGAAGACATCGGACGTATTTCTCCTTTGGGAGTTTTCAATCCAAATGGATTTGGAAAATCTTTTCCCATCATGATTATTCCTCCTCGCGGACCACGCAGAGTTTTGTGAGTTGTACTTGTTACAACATGGCAATGCGGCAATGGATCATTTAATAATCCCCGTGCAATCAAACCAGCAGGATGTGCAATGTCAGCCAATAGAAATGCATTGATGGAATCTGCAATACTTCTTAATCTTTCATAATCCCAATCGCGCGAATAAGAAGAAGCACCGCAAATGATGAGCTTTGGTTTTTCCTGTTGAGCCTTTTTTTCCAACACATCATAATCAATCAATCCTGTTTCCTTTTCTACACCATAAAAAGTGGTTTCATATAATTTACCACTGAAATTTACAGGTGAACCATGCGTTAAATGTCCGCCATGCGAAAGGTCAAGACCCATGATTTTATTTCCCGGTTTCAGCAATGCAAGCATCACCGCTGCGTTGGCTTGAGCTCCACTATGCGGTTGTACGTTTGCCCATTCAGCACCAAATAATTCTTTGATACGGTCTATTGCAAGTTGCTCCACCTGGTCCACCACTTCGCAGCCTCCGTAATATCTTCTTCCGGGTAATCCTTCTGCATACTTATTTGTTAAACAGGAACCCATTGCCTGCATTACCTGCTTAGAAACAAAATTTTCAGAAGCGATTAATTCAAGTCCCTCACGTTGACGTTTTAATTCTTCATTGATCAATTTAAAAACTTTAGTGTCTTTTTCAATCATGGCGATTTGATATTTAACTGTGAACACCCCTTCAACGGTTTTTTAACCCTTGAAGGGGTAATTGTTTTTTCTAACTAAAATCAATTTCCGTACTGTCTCCAATATTTAAACTCTGGCTTAATCCTTTTAAGTATGCATCGCTGCCTACTACACTATGGTGCAAGATGGCAGTTTCGAGCTGCGAATACGACCCGATAATTGATTCGCGGATTATTGAATGTTTAACAATTGAATTTTCTCCAATGGAAACATTTGGACCAATAATCGAATCACTGATGTCACAATTTTCTGCGATGCTTACCGGATGAATTATTATGGTATTAGGATAACTGTAATTTTTCTTATCGGCATCTGCATTGCGTTTCAATAAAACTGCATTTGTTTCCAGCAGATTATTTTTTCCTCCGCAGTCAAACCAATTACCAACCTGGAAGGTCCCTACTTTTTCTCCCTGTGAAATCATGCGTTGAATACCATTGGTAAGATGAAATTCACCATTGTGACGGATATCATTTTTTATTATGTGATCCAATGCACTCATTAAACTGGTTGCATTCTTTATCATATATACACCCACCAATGCAAGGTTTGATTTTGGTATAACCGGCTTTTCATGTAGCTTGATGATGTTACCCTGCTCATCCACTTCTGCAACTCCAAACTGCCTTGGATCATCCACTTTTTTAATGCCCAGCATGGAGTGGGCTGATTGCTGCAATGCTTTCAAATCAAAATCAACAATCGTGTCGCCCAGTGTAATCAGCAACTGATCATCAGCACTTACTTTATCGCGTGCCAGCCACACTGCATGACCGGTTCCTTCTCTCGGCTCCTGCACTACAAAACATGTGTTTAGTTTCGGATATTTAGCCTTTACATAGGATTCAATTTTATCACCCAGATAACCTATGATAAAAATAAAATCGTTATAACCACTTTCGACTAAATGATCTATGATATGAGAGAGAATGGGCTTGCCTGCAACAGGAACAAGCGCTTTTGGTTGTGTATGTGTATGTGGGCGCAGTTTGCTCCCGATCCCGGCAACGGGTATAATTATTTTCATTTCGAAGGGCGTAAAAATAATCGGAAAAGGTCAATGAAAGTAAAAAAAGCAAACATGCTATTTTCATTAATATTGCACGTTTTATAAATGAAAAATCGGGTAACAGAGCTTTTTAATATTGAATATCCTATCATTCAGGCAGGAATGATCTGGTGCAGTGGCTGGCGACTGGCTTCTGCTGTGAGTAATGCAGGAGGATTGGGAATTATTGGTTCCGGTTCTATGTATCCTGAAATTTTACGGGAGCACATTCAAAAATGTAAAGCGGCAACAACAAAATCTTTTGCAGTAAATATTCCTTTGCTTTACGCAGATATTGATAAACAAATGCAGGTAGTTATTGATGAAGGTGTGAAAATTATTTTTACATCAGCAGGAAATCCCGCAACCTGGACCTCGCATTTAAAGCAACAAGGAATTACAGTTGTGCATGTGATTGCCAACACAAAATTTGCACGCAAAGCACAGGATGCCGGTGTGGATGCAGTGGTTGCAGAAGGATTTGAAGCAGGTGGTCATAACGGAAGAGAAGAAACAACAACCATGTGTTTAATTCCTGTTATCCGTGATGCTGTTACTATTCCTTTGATTGCTGCCGGTGGAATTGGAAGCGGCAAAGCAATGGCTGCAGCTTTTGCGCTCGGAGCTGAAGGAGTACAGGTGGGTTCACGTTTTGTTGCAACACCTGAATCATCCGGACACCAAAATTTTAAACAACGCATTATCAATTCATCAGAAGGAGATACCATTCTTACATTAAAACAATTAACTCCGGTGCGTATGATAAAAAATAAATTTTATGCTGAAGTTGCAGAAGCAGAAGCACGTGGAGCAACTCCTGATGAATTGAAAATTTTATTAGGAAGAGCGCGTTCCAAAAAAGGAATGTTTGAAGGAAACTTAGAAGAAGGTGAATTAGAAATCGGGCAAGTGTCAGCAACAGTAAAGAAAATTATGCCGGCTGCTGATGTGGTGAAAGAAATATGGGAGGAGTTTTTGGAAACCAAGAAAAAACTTTGTGAAATATAATTTAGCTTTGTAAGGGTAATAAAAAACAGGGGATGGTAACAAGAACTTTGACTGGAAAATATTATAATGGCAGACTGCAATTAGATGGTGAGGTAAAATCAACCGAACCTTTAGATGTAGTAGTTATTTTTCTTAAGGAAGAGGGAAAGAATATTAAATCAAATAATTTTTCTTTTTCAAAGTCACTTGAAATAACTAAAGATAAGAAAGGACTTCCGTTAAGTGAGATAGTTCTGAAAGAACGGAAAGAATGATGAAAGTTTTTTTTGATACTTCTGTTCTTGTAAAACTTTATTATTATGAATCTGATAGTCTTGAGTTTGTTTCAATTGTCAACAAAGCAGATCGGGTTTATCTTTCTGAAATTGCAAAAATCGAATTTCAATCTGCCGTTTGGAAAAAAGTGAGGATGGGAGATATTGATGAACCAACCTGCAAAATAATTTTAGAATATTTTGAAAATGATTTTCAGAATTACGAATGGATTCCGGTTGACACACAATTGATAGATAAAGCAAGAAATCTATTCAGTGATTATGGAAAAATTGGCTTGAGAACACTTGATAGTTTACAGTTGGCTTCTGCTTTACAAGTGAAAAACCAGTTGGATAAATGCTATTCTACAGATGCATTATTATCTGAACTTTTGAGCAAAGAGAAACTTTAGATTTTTTAATTGCTTAACAAGTAACAATATGAAATATTTTTTTTGAAAAAAAACTTTGTGATTTAGATGTATGATACAATTTGAAAAATATAAACTTGATAATGGCTTAACGGTAATCGTTCACCAGGATCATTCCACTCCATTGGTAGCAGTAAATATTTTATATAAAGTAGGTGCTCGTGATGAAGATGAAAACAAAACCGGATTTGCGCATTTGTTTGAGCATTTAATGTTTGGCGGTTCTGAAAATATTCCTAATTATGATGATCCTTTGCAACGTGCAGGAGGTGAGAACAATGCTTTTACCAATAATGATTTCACCAATTATTATCTTACAATTCCAGCTGAAAATTTAGAAACCGCATTCTGGCTGGAGTCTGACCGTATGTTGAATCTTGCCTTCTCAGAAAAAAGTCTGGAGGTTCAGCGTCATGTAGTGGTTGAAGAATTCAAACAGCGTTATTTAAACCAACCTTACGGTGATGTGTGGTTGCTGCTTCGTCCGCTTGCATACAAAGTACATCCTTACAAATGGGCTACTATCGGTAAAGAAATATCCCATGTTGAAAAGGCAACACTGGATGATGTAAAATCCTTTTTCAAAAAATATTATGCACCTAATAATGCTATTTTATGTGTTTCAGGCAATTGCAATTTAAAGCAGGTAAAGGATTTATGTGATAAATGGTTTGCGCCAATTCCTGCCGCGGATATTCCGGTAAGAAATCTTCCGAAAGAACCTGTACAAACACAATCCCGCGAATTAAAAGTGGACAAAGATGTTCCTTTCGATCAGCTATATAAAACATGGCATTGCTGTTCGCGAAGTGATGCAGATTTTTACGCAACCGATCTCTTATCTGATGTTTTATCGAGAGGAAAATCATCTATAATGTATCAACAGTTAGTGAAAGAAAAAAAATTATTTACTGATGTGGGTGCGTATATGCTGGGCGATTTGGATAAAAGCTTAATAGTGGCTGAAGGTAAATTAGTGAAAGGCATTAAGATGGAAGATGCTGAACAGGGAATTACAGATGTGTTTGAAAAAATTAAAAGTGGTGTAAATGCCGATGACCTTCAGAAAGTAAAAAATAAAATTGAATCAGGTTTGGTATTTGCTGAAATGAATATTGCAAACAAAGCACTCAACCTCTCTTATTTTGAAATGCTGGGTGATGCAGAATATGCTAATCGTCAGGCTGAGTTATATAATTCCGTAACTCCTGAAAACATTACAACCATCGCCAAAGAAATTATTACAGATCAAAATTGTTCAACACTTTATTACTGCTCAAAAAATTAATATGCTCATTAGAAATATTGCTCCTCTTTTACAACAACCTGAAAAAATTTCCATTCCTGAACCGGAAAAAATTATTTTAAAAAACGGCATTCCCTTTTACCTCATTAACCAGGGAACTCAGGAAGTCTGCAAAATAGAATTTTTATTTTCCGGTGGTAGTTTGTTCGAATCAAACCCTTTAGTGGCTGCCGCAGCCAATGAGTTGATTGATGAAGGAACAAAAAATAAATCATCGGCACAAATTGCAGAAATTTTTGATTATTACGGAGCTTATCTTCAAACTGAATGCACTGCTGACTGGGCTTCGGTGAGTTTATTTTCACTCAATAAATTTTTAGATCCCACCATTGAATTATTAAAAGAGGTAATTGAAGATGCTTCTTTTCCCGAAGATGAGTTAGAAACTTTTATCACGCAGGGTAAGCAACGTTTAACAGTAAGCCTGGAGAAAGTTGATTATCTCGCACGCAAGCATTTTGCAAAAGCTTTATTTGGAAATCACCCTTATGGTTACTTTAAAAACCTCAGTGATTATGATACCTTAAGCCAGGAAAAATTATCGCTATTTCATCAGCAGTTTTATAAACGAGGGGTTAAGGCTATTATCATTTCCGGAAGGCTTGATAACCAAAATCAAAAAAACTTATTAACAAAGCTGGAATCCTTTGATTTAAAACCTGCTGATCCCGATTTTACAAAATTGCCTGCTCCTCCACTCTATCTTCAACAGAATTTACACATCGAAAAAGATGATGCTGTTCAAAATGCTATCCGCATTGGCTGCCCTGTCATTAATCGTCTGCATCCTGATTATCCTAAATTAACTGTCTTAAATACTATTCTGGGTGGTTACTTCGGTTCAAGGTTGATGAGTAATATTCGTGAGGATAAAGGCTACACCTATGGTATCGGCTCAGGGGTTGCCTCCATGCAGCAAAGCGGGTATTTTTATATTGCTACAGAAGTAGGCGCTGATGTTTGTAATGATGCAGTAAATGAAATTTATAAAGAGATTGACCAATTGCAGCAAAGCTTGATTCCTGAGGATGAGCTTAACCTGGTTCGCAGCTATCTCTTCGGTTCCTTTCAGCGAAGTATTGATGGTCCTTTTGCACTGGCTGACCGTTTTAAAAGCATCTTAACTTACGGGTTAGGCAATGAATATTTTTACAGATATCTGGATTGCGTAAGGACAATTTCTCCAGAGGATTTAAAGCAACTGG
>JANLUX010000215.1:0-4283 GCA_031363705.1 Bacteroidota bacterium | reverse complement strand
TTAGTTCTGCCCACTTTTTTTATAATCATTTAATAAAATAGTTCTGGATTAGATTAGGGTTTCGGCAGGTGAAAATTCCTGCCGCTTTTTTTATTATTTTATTATAAAAAAAATAATTATTATTTATAATAAAACGATTGTAGAAAGTAAGGGGGAGATAATTCTACATTAAAAATCATTTTTTTCATTGGCATGGTTTTGCGCCTTGCAATACACCAAATACAAACAATTTATTTTAACTTAAATCTTTATAGACATGAAAAATTATTTTATTGGTGCAGCACTTTCACTCGTGATGTTGCAAAGTTGTAATAACAACAAAGCGGAACTTGAACGGGTAAACCGCGAACGCGATTCATTAATGGCAGTTGTAAACGATCGTGATTCCTCGCTTAATGATTTCCTTGAATCTTATAATGAGATTCAAATGAATCTTGACTCTGTTGCAGCACGTGGCAATGTAATCAGCCGCAACATGGACAATCAAAATGAGCTAAAGGCAACCGCCAAAGAACGTATTAATGAAAACATAGCCGCCATTAATCAACTCATGAAACAAAACCGTGAGAAAATAGCTGAGCTGGATCGTAAGCTTAAGAATTCAAGCGGCAAAAACCGCAAGCTTCAGAAAATGGTTGAATCATTAAATACACAAATGGCAGAAAAGGATCGTGAGCTGACTTCGCTTAATGAACAGCTTGCTGCATTAAATGCTAATGTGGCGCAGCTTCAAACTTATGTGGATACACTCTCTGGAGTAAATGCAGCACAATCACAAACCATTTCAGAGCAAACAACAGCATTGCATACTGCGTATTATGTAATTGGTAAAGCCAAAGAGCTGGAAAATGCAGGAGTGATTGATAAAAAAGGTGGTTTATTAGGAGTGGGTAAAACTGCTACTATGAGTGAAAAGTTTGACAACAGTAAATTTATCAAAGTGGATTATACTCAATTAAACAGTATTCCGATTAACAGCAAAGCAAAAGTGATTACCCCACATCCTGAGGATGCCTATTCTTTAGATAAGGATGCCAAAGGTAAAGCCACCAATCTTCGCATTACAGTTCCTGAAAGATTTTGGAGTGCAAGTAAATATCTGGTAGTAGTAACAGAATAACGGGTTTTATTTTAATTATGACAAAGCAGGCGTTTAATGCCTGCTTTGTCTTTTTTATGAGTGTAATAAAGTAATCCTTTGATTATCGTTATGATTTTTTCACGCAGTTATTGAAGATTGGTCCATTAATGCAAAATGGTTAAACTACCTCCGATGGGTTCTGTTTTTCCATCGCCTAAATCAAGCATGAAAAAATATAATCCTTCCGGTAAATCAGTTCCCCTGAAAACATTATCAGAGTTGTTATAAGTATCCGAATAAACTTGTTTACCCCACCGGTTTAAAATGATCATGTGATTGTTTGGATATTTCTCAATGCTCCTGATTATAAAAGCATCATTGATATAATCGCCATTGGGGGTGATAATGTTAGGTAAGTTTAATGGACAAGGTGGCTCTACAGTAAATATTACTTCCTCGCCATAAGAACATCCATTCTTAGTAACAATGGGGTAATAATAATATTCGCCTTCTGTCAATGAAGATGGTGGAGTAAAAAAATTAGAGCTGCTCACTACCGTCCAATTAACATCCTGCCATTCATACGTAGCACCCGGAATATTGCCAGCATTAAAAGTGGGATAAACATTGCCTTCGCATTCGTGATCATCATTTACAAAAAGCCAAGGATAACCAACCACAGTTAATACCATACTGCTATTTACTGAACAAGTGGTTGTGCTTATGGTTAAACTAATTACAAAAGTGCCCGGCAAATCTGATGATGGAAAAAATGTTTGGGTTGTATCCGGCTGAAGAACTCCATTAACACTCCATTGATAATTTAAGCCTGAAATACCAGCATCCAAAGGTGTTACTAAAATACCGGTACAAACAGTATCATTCTGATTATTAAACAGAGGATAATCAACTACAGTTAATAACATTGAAGCAGTAACCATACACGAACCTGCACCCATTATTAAACTTATTGTATAAATGCCTGATGAGTTTATGGATGGCGTAAATGTTTGTGATGTATCGTTAGGCTGAATTACATTATTTATACTCCATTGATAAGTTAATCCCGGAGTACCGGCATCTAACAAGGGTATAGCACTACCAGTACAAACAGTAACAGCCTGATTATTGAAAGAGGGAACGGTTAAGGCCTGGTAAAAAGATACAACTGCACTGTCATAAGAAAAGCAATTGCCAACAGATACCAGTACAGTATATATTCCGCTTTGCGTTACGGTTAACAGTTGATTAGTATCAGCCGGTAATACTGCCCCATACAAATACCACTGATAACGATATGCAGCACCAAAAAATCCTGCATCTAAAACTATGGAAGTACCTATACAACTTGTTGTATCATTTATATTAATCACAGGTGCAGGATTTACTATTAACTGCATTGTATCCGAACCATGACATACCTGGTTACCGGTTAAATAAATATTTAACGTGTAATTACCTGCACCGTTGGTTGCAGTATAACCGGGGTTGGTAGCTCCGCTGATATTATTTGAATTGAATATCCATTGATAAGTAAGCGAAGGATCAGTAAAACCGGATGATAAAAGAGGTGCTGAATCGTTAGTGCATATAGAAAGATCAGATCCTAAGTTAACCTCCATTCCATTGCTTACATAAAAAATTGCAAGCGTATCACCTGCATTCATAAATCGTCCACATTGGTTCGCGAGGGTGTTTCCATCATTTCCTGTTTTCACAGTTAAATAGTAAACCGTTGAAGAGGGAGTTTGCATATTGGCAAAAGTTATGAGCAGCTTGTTACTTTGTTCATCGTTAGGACCACAATAACCATATGCAGCGGAGATGGGTATGATTGAACCTGCTGAATCAGTTAACTGCAAATCACTTCCATCATTAGCAATAGTGTAACAAAATAAATTTTCATTAAAGGTTAATGTCTTCTGATTGAACACACATCCCAGTGAATCTGTTACTGGTTGCCACAAACTAAAATCATTAATTATTATAGCAACAGTATCATGATAAGGTTGCATGGCTGATCCGCACTGACTGAGTAATGTGTTTCCATCAGTACCGGTTTTAATTGTTACTAAATTATTACCCGCAGTTAGAGGATATAAACACGTTATTTCAATTGAATCAGTATAACCATTAATACAATTTATAGGAACGGCAGAAATAATTGGATTAGGAAAACCTAAAGAACGCACCACACGGAAATCAGAGGGAACAATTGAGTTGCATTGAACGGCTTCACTAAAAGGCAATATAAATTGTGAGTCACCACAGTAATACGGACCAGGCACTTGCATAGTCGGATCTCCAATAGGAAAATAAGTAGAGGAATTAGGTCCAGCAGGAAATGAAGGGATAACAATATTACATTGATTGGTTACCACTACTTGCATATCTCGTTTAACTGTTCCAATTAATAATCCATTGCTACTATAAGAAGTAACAAGAACACATACCTGAGCCACCTGTAATAAAGAAGGTATCAAATAAATTATGCCTGTAGCACCATCAATTGTCATTGGAACAAATGAGGACATTGGCTGAAGTGCAGAATAAGGAATATTAGTTAAAGGATTTAAATTGTAGAGGGCATTGACGGGACTTGGGGGACATCCAAAATTTTCCTGAGCTGATACCAAATTGAAAACTAAACTGTCACCATCAGGATCAATTGCTCCATCATCTAAATAATAGGGAACTCCTAAACATAATGTTGTATATGGAATAAAATTAAATACAGGTGAGTTATCTGTTGGATGATTTATATTATCCAGCGTAGTTGAAACATACATACCATTTGACTGAATATTAGTAGATATATTAAGGCAACAGTCAGACCATGAAAAAAGCCAATCAGTTGCGGCATTAGGAAGAGTGTAAACAGTCTCAAGAATATACTCTTCAATTCCGGTTCCAGTTCCGCCAATGCAGTTTGCGGGAGGGATATTTACACACGGAGGACTAGTAACAATATTTATAGCAACAACATTCAGGGGGATTAAAATCGCAAAATTAAGTGAGACAGAACTTAGACATAAATTTGTTGGTATTGTTGCAGGTATGCCGGAGCAATCCCTGTAAAACTTTAACCTGAATAAATAGGTATTTAAACTTCCCTGGTAGGTATAGGTTATCTCAGCTCCTGCAAGATGACTCGCGCAAGTGGATTCAGGAAGTAAAATAAATCCAGATAAGATTAAACTGA
>JANLUX010000182.1:0-22987 GCA_031363705.1 Bacteroidota bacterium | reverse complement strand
GTGAAAATGAAAAGAAAAATAACGCCAGGACCTCCATCAGCACTTGCCTGACCAATGGTGCTGAAAATTCCAGCTCCCACAATGGCTGCAATACCGAATGCTGTGAGATCACGTACACCAAGATGCTTATGCATTTTATGCGCTCCGTCAGCATCATCTTTTTCAACCTGCTTTAATATTGAATGAACAGTTTTCTTTCGTAGAAGACTCATAAGAGGGGAAGAATTTCTTTTACAAAGAAAACAGAAAAAAGGGAATGGGCGTTTAAGGTTACATCTACGAATACGAATTTTCACGAATATACGAATGGTCCTATGCAGCCATTGTTGGAGTTTATACTTTCAACTTATAATTTTTCTTCCTTCTCTCTTTCCTTCCTATAACAATAGCAAGTCCTAAAAACAATAACCCAGGAACTTTATAACGCACCATTGATCCAACAACAGGAGTTGTTAAACCAATAATGATAAATAGAAAAATACAGAAACACAGACTGAACGCAAAAACCGGGTTGTTTTTTAATGTTATTCGATCCAATTTTAAAATCATCCAAACCAAAAGAAACATAAATAAAATATTTTCAAGTGCTGAAAAATAATACAACGGATTTTTGCATTCCCATAAATAAGGTTGTGACAAAGTCAGCCAAAATGCTTCAGGACTTCGTTTAATAACACTGATTGCTGAAGGAGCAAAAGGTACACGATCAATTAAACTGTGGGCATGATAATACACCGCATTTTTCCAGTATATAATTTGTTTGTCGTATAACAGTTGTGCAATATCAAATTGCGGAAAAATATTTCTTAACTGAAAAGCAATAGTGAATGCTATACAATAACAGATGATAAAAAGAAATGTACAATTTAAATTTTTATAACGTGAGTGAATCCACCATGCAATGAGTCCGGGAATAAAGAGCAATAGAATATAGTTCCGGGTAAAAAATAAAACAGAGAGTGAAGCAATAAATAAGAAAATATTTTTTGTAGTAAGCTTTTCATTTAACAAATGAAATCTCCATAACACAAATCCCATAGAAAATAATTGCAAGGATTCTTTCATTAATCCTGATCCCCATAATAAAACAGAAGGCACGCAAAAAATTGCAAGTGCAATAAGTTTTTGTTTTTGTTGTGAATAAAAAGATGCAACACGAAATATCATCATCAATCCGCATAAACTGATAAAACTCATAAAGAGCACATGAATCTCATAATAACCAAAAGAAAAAATCCGAAGAAGTGCATTTAGGCGAATTAATGTCTGGTTATCATTGTAGAATGTATTGTAACCACCGTCAAACCAAACATAAAGAGAATTGTAAACCTGATGCAATGCAGGATCGTTTGCATCAATGCCTGAAATGATTTTTAAATATTGCAAAGGATGTTCAAACAATAATTTGTGCAGCACATTAATATCATGCAGGTAAGCAAACGTATCTCCTGAATGATAATATGAACCATAGATCCATCCTACTAATAATCCGCATAAAAACTTGAGAAAAAAGATGACTACGAGAAAAGCATAACCCGGAAATACGTTTTTAAATAACGAATTTTTTTTAATGAAAACACATAAAATAACAAAATAAAAACCAACTAAAATCCATTTCATGATTTTTTAAAAGGAAAAATTGCAGCTATTCTGTTTTTAAATGTATCCCTGTTAAACATTGTTATCAGTATTAAAATTAAAAATGGTAGTGCAGGTACTTTATAACGCACTATTGCTCCAAGAATTGGTGTAACCAAACCAATCAGACAATACATAATCAAAACAAAAAATATGGCAAGAAAAAATACTGGCGGAGCTTTTATCAATTGATTTTTTTCAAAACCCAAAATAGCAAACAATATTAACAAGATGATTAATGCATTTTCAATTGCTGCAAACAGTATCATAATATTTCGCGCTTCAAAAAGATGAGGGCGAAATAAAGTAATTCCAAAAGCAGATGGCAGTGATCGAATCACGCTTTTCCATCCTGAATTAATAACAGGTAAAGCGATAATACTTTGAGCATGTTCACGATTTGCAACAGTATAAAATTCTTTTTGTTTGTTATTAAGCAACTCAGGAACCGGATGATGGGTAAAAAAATGAGAGAAGTTAAAC
Organism: Bacteroidota bacterium; assembly: GCA_031363705.1. Classification (GTDB taxonomy): domain Bacteria; phylum Bacteroidota; class Bacteroidia; order AKYH767-A; family OLB10; genus JANLUX01. Next base: position 20,866 of record JANLUX010000182.1, on the reverse strand, counting down.
AATGCTAAAAAATAAAAAGCATGTACTACAATAAATTTAAAAAAGGAAAGAGAAGAAGAATGTGTGGTCCATGCATAAGCCAGTAAGCCGGGTAACATTGCGAACAAAATATAGGACTTAATATTGAGTACACAAAAAGTAAAAAACAAGAGTGCTGTAACATTTTTCCATTTACGCTGTTCATGCCGGCTGACTTTTTTCAGATAATATAAGAGCATGCCGATGGAAAATAAAAGAAATGCTTCCTTGATAACTCCGCTGCTCCAAAGCAGAACAGAAGGAAGCAGATAAACTCCAAAAATCAATTCATAATTTTTATTTTTTACTTCATCACTAAAAATTTTAAACAGCGCAGTTAATCCTGTAAATGATAAAAAACACATAAATACAGCATGAGGATAATAGGTGTTCAAAGAAAAAAACCGAATAACTGCATTTAATCTTATCATGGTACGGCTGTCATTAAAAATCATTTCGCTGTTATACCAGTTTAACATGCTATCGTAATAGGGACGCAGATCTTTGTCAGCCGCATGAAAACCCGTTAACATCCTGAAAAAATCATAAGGATTATTATACCATGCATCAAACATTATTTTGCTGTCGTCATAATAACGAAAGATGTCAGCGAATTTGCGGTCAGGATAGAAACGGGTGTAAATAACAAACAACGCAAAACCTGCAACCAATTTTAAAAGAAAAATTAACTGAAAAGTTTTTGTAGAAACTATTTCATGTCTGAAAAATTTAAGCTTTTTAATCAACAGGAGGCAAACTGCTATATAACCTAAACTTAAAACCACTTCAGTTAACATGCTGCCAAACCTAATAAAAAACCCTGACAGCGTTATAAATCATGTCAGAGGTTGAGCGCTATTAATTATTTTTGCTGCAAACATTTATTGATTCATGAGTACAACGGTAGAAGCGCAAACGGTAAGTTATGACACCGCATCGAAATTAGGTTTGCTAAAGGAAGAATTTGACAAAATTTGTGAGGTGCTGGGGCGCACTCCGAATTTCACAGAACTGAGTATTTATTCTGTAATGTGGAGTGAACATTGCTCTTACAAAAATTCTATTGTGTGGTTAAAAACTCTACCAAAAGAAGGACCACACATGCTTGCAAAAGCCGGAGAAGAAAATGCGGGTTTGGTTGCTATTGGTGATGGATTAGCCTGTGCTTTTAAAATTGAATCACATAATCATCCATCCGCTATTGAACCTTATCAGGGTGCTGCAACAGGTGTTGGAGGAATTAACCGTGATATTTTTACCATGGGTGCACGCCCTATTGCACAATTGAATTCACTGCGTTTTGGAAATATTGAGAGAGAACATACCAGGCGATTAGTTCGCGGAGTAGTAAAAGGTATTGGTGATTATGGAAATGCATTTGGAATTCCTACCGTTGGCGGTGAAGTATTTTTTGATGATTCGTTCAATGTCAATATACTGGTGAATGCAATGTCAGTGGGTATTGTTCGTGAAGGAGAAACTGTTTCGGCTATTTCCTACGGTGCAGGCAATCCCGTTTATATTGTAGGTTCAGCAACAGGTAAAGATGGAATACATGGAGCCACTTTTGCTTCGGGTGATCTGCACGAGGATTCGCACGAAGATTTACCTTCTGTTCAGGTAGGTGATCCCTTTATGGAAAAATTATTGCTGGAAGCTACACTGGAAATAATTAAAACCGGTGCAGTAATAGGAATGCAGGATATGGGAGCTGCCGGAATAATCTGTTCTACTTCCGAAATGTCAGCCAAAGGAAAACATGGAATGAAAATCTTTTTGGAACGTGTCCCCACACGTCAGAAGAATATGAAAGACTGGGAAATTCTGCTCAGCGAATCCCAGGAACGAATGCTGGTAGTAGTAAAGAAAGGACAGGAAAAACAAATACAGGATATTTTTGAAAAATGGGATCTCAACTGCACACAAATAGGCGAAGTAACCGAAGGTGAGCGATTACATTTTTATATGCATGATGAATTGGTGGCCGATGTTCCGGCTGAATCACTGGTGTTAGGTGGTGGTGCTCCAATTTATCAGCGTGAATACACTGAACCGGCATACATTCAAAAAAACCTTGCTTTTAAAATTGAAGATGTGGATGATGTAACAGATCTGCGTGAAGCAATCAATCACCTTGTATCTCATCCGAACATTGCATCTAAACGCTGGGTGTACAACCAATATGACAGTATGGTGGGAACATTGACAATGACTACTAACCGTCACAGCGATGCAGGAGTAGTTGAAGTTCGCGGAACGGATAAAGCACTTGCATTAACCGTTGACTGCAATTCACGTTATGTGTATGGTGATCCTGAAACAGGCTGTGCAATTGCTGTAGCGGAATCTGCACGAAATATTGTGTGTGCCGGTGGTGAGCCTTCTGCAGTTACCAATTGCCTCAACTTTGGCAATCCTTATAATCCGGAAGTGTATTGGCAGTTTGTTCATGCAATAAAAGGAATGAGTAAAGCATGCACACTTTTTAAAACACCTGTTACAGGAGGTAATGTTAGTTTTTATAATCAGTCAAAAACAGAAAACCGTGAAGTGCCTGTATTTCCAACACCAACAATCGGAATGGTTGGAATAATTGCGGATAAAAACAATTTGATGACATTGGATTTTAAAGAAAAAGGCAACTCCATTTTTTTATTGGGAAAATCTCAGAATGATATTGCCTCTTCCGAATATCTGTATTCTTTCAAAGGAGTTCGCAATTCACCTGCACCTTATTTTAATCTTGAAGAAGAATTTGCATTGCAACAACTTGTTAAAAATTTAATCAAAGCCGGATTAATTTCATCAGCTCATGATGTTTCTGATGGTGGTTTATTTATCACATTGTTGGAATCAGCCATGCCGAAGTCATTAGGGTTTTCTATTGATACGGATGAGGACATAAGAAAAGATGCCTTCCTGTTTGGTGAAGCGCAGAGCAGGATAGTAGTCTCAGTGAATGCTGATAACTTGGATGAATTTGTTGAAATGATTTCTGATAATGATGTGGATTTTATAAATCTTGGTGAAGTGACCTCAGGAGAAATTTTAATTGATAATTTTTCTTATGGCAATGTTTCAGAATATCAGCAGAAATATGAAAATGCTATTGGAGATAAGTTTAAAGTTTAAAGTTGCGACATCAATATCAGCACATCAGCAAATCAATAATCAGCACATCATTTTCATGCTGAGGAAAGCTTTAAGATTTTTATTCAAGTGTTTTTTGTGGTTTCTTGGCATCAGTATTCTATCGGTTATCTTACTAAGATTTATTCCTCCACCATTTACACCACTTATGTTGCAACGATTGGTGGAGCAGAAAATGGATGGGAAAAAATTAAAGATGGAAAAAGACTGGGTTTCGTTAGAAGATATTTCTTCCAGTTTGCCATTGGCTGTTATCACAGCAGAAGATCAGAAGTTTGAAGAACACTTTGGTTTCGATTTGCAGGCAATTGAAAAAGCACAGAAATATAATGAGCGACATAAAGGACGGAAAACAAAAGGAGCAAGTACCATCAGTCAGCAAACAGCAAAAAATGTTTTTCTGTTTCCGGTTCGTTCATGGATACGAAAAGGCTTTGAAGTTTATTTTACTTTTCTCATAGAAATTTTCTGGAGCAAAGAACGCATCATGGAAATGTATCTCAACGTAATTGAAATGGGGCCTGGCATCTATGGTGCTGAAGCTGCGTCACAATATTATTTTCACAAGCCTGCAAATAATTTAAGTAATGCCGAAGCTGCAGCCATAGCAGCAATTTTACCTAATCCATTAAAATGGTCAGCATCAAAACCTAACGCTTATATCTCCAGAAAAAAAACATGGATACTCAGGCACATGAGATACATGGAGTTAAAAGATTTTTAAGATTTATCTTCTAACTTAAAACACATAACTCCTAATTTCGCTTCATGCATCAGACTCCCGTTGCCGTTTTTCTTTTGCAATTGATCATTATTATTTTTACGGTAAGACTGTTTGGAATTCTTTTTAAAAAATTAAATCAGCCCACTGTAATTGGTGAAATCATTGCAGGAATAGTATTAGGTCCCTCCTTCTTCGGATTATTTTTTCCGGATGCATGGCATTTTGTTTTTCCAATTGAATCATTGGGAACTTTGCAGCAGCTTAGCCAGTTGGGTTTAATATTATTCATGTTTGTGGTGGGAATGGATTTTAATCACGAGGCTTTGCGTGGACTCGCAAAAGAAACCATCTCTATAAGTTTATCAGGAATTATTATTCCATTTATACTTGGTTGCGGATTTGCACTTTGTATCTGTAACGATCCTGATCTTACCACCGATACTTCTACTTTAAGTTTTGTTTTATTTACAGGCATTGCCATGAGTGTTACTGCTTTTCCGGTTTTAGTAAGGATATTAAAAGAGCGTAACATGACCAATACTCCATTGGGAGTGTTAGCTACTTCCATTGCCGCTGTTATTGATGTAATTGCATGGATAGTGCTTGCATTAGTGGTGGCTATTGCCAATCACAGTTCGCTGATGCAACCTGTTTATTTATTACTTGCCCTTGCAGGAATTTTAATTGCCTCAAGATATATTGTAAAGCCGTTTTGGATAAAATATTTTAACAAACATGATCCATTGAGAAAAGCTTCTTTTTCACTTGTAATTATTTTGCTGTTTCTCTTTGCTTATGCCACCGAGCTTTCAGGTATTCATGCTTTATTTGGTTCTTTCATTGCAGGTATTGTTATACCTGATCGCGATAACATACGTGAAAAACTCACCGGCAAAATTGAAATTATCACAACCATGCTTTTACTGCCTTTGTTTTTTGTGATAACCGGCTTGCGTACACAAATAAATTTACTAACTAGTCCTGCATCCTTATTATTACTACTTGTTATTTTATTGATTGCCTTTGCAGGAAAGATAGGAGGATGCTTGTTGCCTGCACGTATGTTAGGTAAATCATGGAAAGAATCATTAAGCATTGGAGTGCTCATGAATACACGGGGATTAATGGAATTAGTAGTGCTTAACCTCGGTTACGAAATGGGCATTTTATCCCAAACACTTTTTACCGCTTTAACACTAATGGCAATTATTTCAACAATGGTCACCTCTCCGTTGCTTAGTTTTATAGAAAAGCGATTTAAATAAAGTGTATCTATTCTACAGTAAATTAATTTATTTATCACACCGGAATATAAACATTGAAAACAGCACCTTCACCAAGAGCACCATCGGCAGTAATGATTCCATTGTGATTTTCAACAATCCTTTTGCAAATTGCCAGTCCTATGCCAGTGCGCTTATTTTCAGGAGAAAAACAGATGCAAGTAAAAAAATAATTTGAACTCGTGATACAGCTTTGAGGTTGCTCATACAACAGAATGGCTGAAATATTTTTTCAAAATAATAATTTACAAAATCATTTCAATAATTAATAACAAACAATAACCATAAAAAAACTAGCACTAAAAATAATTACTAAAAATAAATTATTAAAATCCGATGTTAAAACCAATACGGATAACGGGATTCTGGTAAATGGAATACCGGCTTTCCATCAAATTCCACAAAACGAGTATAACAGCATTGCTACGCTGACCGATAGATTGAACATAACCACCGCCAACCAATAAACTGCTGATGTTTTTTCGACTTAAACCAAATGGATAAAATTCATTTTGCACCTCAGCGTTAAGCACCTCAAATTCGCTGTAAGCCATCACATTTTCCAGCACCTGGTACTGACCAAAAACACGTCCCCCATAAATGTCAGTATTATATTCATAACCTTTCACTCTTTTATCACTGATATAAATATAGGTGGCACCAATTCCTGCTGCAGCGCGATCAGTAATTTTATAACCAACCTTTGGCGACACATCAACATAAGTAACCGATCCGAATTGCAAGCCAAGATTACCTCCTATAAAAATCCGTTCACGAAAAGGTATCTTAGGTTTAATGGGCGGTGTTTCCTCCTGGGCTTTTAAAATATTAAAGGAGAGAGCGAGCAGCATTATAAAGAAAACACACTTACCAGTTAATAATTTTTTCATCCTTCAAATGTAGAAACTTTGACAGATACATAAACAGTTTTTGTTTTTCTTTACCAATCATAAAAATGCAAATGAAATATATATGAATGCTGTTATAACAGGTGCATCAAGAGGAATTGGAAAAGCGATTGCTGAAATATTTGCAGCAAATGGTTATACCTTATTTTTATGTTCAAAGTCAGATGATATTTTAAAGAAGACGGTTAAAGAATTAAAAGAAAAGTATCCCTCTGTTTCCATCAATTCAAAAGCAACTGATCTGTCAAAGAAAAAAAACGCAATTGAATTTGCAGCATGGGTACTGAATCAAACTAAATCTATTGATGTGCATGTAAACAATGCAGGAACTTTTATGCCTGGCAATATTTCAGAAGAAGAAGACGGAGTATTGGAACACATGATGGAAACCAATTTATACAGTGCTTATCATCTTACAAGGGCATTTTTACCTGCAATGATGAGTGAAAAAAAAGGTCATATTTTTAATCTTGCTTCAATAGCCGGATTGCAGGCTTATCCCAATGGAGGTTCGTATAGCATCAGTAAGTTTGCAATGATCGGATTTTCAAAAAATCTTCGTTATGAATTAATGCCTTACAGAATTAAAGTTACTGATATTATTCCTGGAGCGGTTTACACTGATTCATGGAAAGGAAGTGTGGAAGAAGAGCGGATAATGCAGGCAGATGATATTGCAAAGCTGGTGTATGCTGCCACACAACTTTCACCACAGGCAACGGTGGAAGAAATTGTGATACGTCCGCAGTTGGGAGATTTGTAATTAACAGCTGGTGAAAACTATTCACCATTCCAGTTACCTATCCTATTCTTTCAGGATTTGCGCTTAAAAAAGATTTCCAACCGTTAACAGGTTTTCCGGTTGATCTTGGTTTTCCATTTTGATAAAAATGACAAACGGCAGCAGCTAATCCATCTGTAGCATCTAAATAGCGTGAAGTATTTTCAAACTTTAAAGTAACCTGCAACATAGCTGCAACCTGCTCTTTAGAAGCGTTTCCACGTCCGGTAACTGACTGTTTAATTTTTCTGGGTGAATAACCAAATACAGGTAATTGCCTGTGTAATGCAGCGGAAATTGCAACCCCTTGTGCACGTCCAAGTTTCAACATGCTTTGAACATTTTTTCCAAAAAATGGTTCTTCAATTGCTAACTCGTCAGGATGATATTGCTCAATGAGTGACACTGTTTTATCAAAAATATGTTGAAGCTTTAGAAAATGATCTTTAATTTTTTCAAGGTTTATAACACCGGCAGCAATCAATGTTATCTCACGATTATTAGTACTGATCAATCCATAACCCATTATGTTAGTTCCGGGATCAATACCTAAAATGATTCTTTCAGTCATCACGCAGCAAATATAAGAGTTGGTGCTGGCGATTATTATCGAAACAAAAATTAAAACTAATATTGAACTGTTAATTACTATGCAACGCCTTCTCAACACGAAATGGTTTTTATTGTTAAAATGGAGTATTGCGACAGGATCAATTCTGTATGTTGCATATCACATTACCTCGAGGGCTGAAAATATCAGTCTGGAAAGTATCCGTTCAACACTTATCCAAAGCAATTCAAAAACAGAAATCTTTTTTCTTTTAGTTGTGTTGATGATTTTTAACTGGGCGATTGAATCGCTGAAGTGGAAAATATTAATTGAAGAAGCAGAGCAAATTAATTTTCTAAAATCTTTAAGAGCAGTGCTTACCGGTATAACCCTGAGTTTGTATTCACCAAACCGATCAGGAGAATTTTTAGGAAGAGTGATGCACCTTCAACCTGAACATCGCGTGCAGGGTTCACTGTTGACTTTTATCGGAAGTATTTGCCAGTTAACCATTACTATACAAATGGGATTAATTGCACTTGTCTTTTATTCGTTACCTGAATCATTAAACTTTATCAATAAAGCTTTGATTTTTTTTATTATAATCCTTAGCTTTTTTATACTGATAAATGTGCCTGCCTGGATGCAAAAACTAAAACATTTTAAATTTTTAGTTAAACACAAAGAACGTTTTATGGTGCTTGAAAATTTTTCAAAAAGAAAATTATTATTGATCTACCTGCTTTCCGCGATGCGTTATCTCGTATTTACATTCCAGTTTTATATCTTACTAAAGATTTGCGGTATTGATATGACTTTCACTAATATGCTAACCAATATTGCACTTTCATTTATGTTAACAAGCGTTATTCCGAGTGTAGCTTTGGGTGAATTGGGAATTCGGGGTTCTGTTAATCTTAATCTTTTCAGCTCAAATCATGTTCACGATACTTCCATTCTGGTTGCTTCGTTTTTATTGTGGTTAATCAATCTTGCAATACCAGCATTAATCGGAGCACTTTGTTCAGTTTATATCAGATGGAATAATTCTTCAGCAAAATGACAACAGCAATTCTGGTGTTTACTTTTTTTTTAATAAGCAGTTATTGTGTTTTAATTTTAAGATGGAATAAAGCCTGGAATCAAATACCTGTTTTCAAATCTGATGAAACGCATGCTCCAATTAAACTCTCAGTAATTATTGCTGTAAGAAATGAAGCTCCTGTTATAGTCAATCTTTTAAACTCTTTGTTACAACAGGAGTATCCCAAACATTTGTACGAGATAATTATCAGTGATGATCATTCAGGTGACAACACGATAAAAATCACAAAAGATTTTTTTTTAAAATATCAGGTTGATAACGGAATTGTTATCGAAGCAAAACCCGGAGAGTCATCTTCAAAAAAAGAAGCAATATCAAGAGCAATCGAAATAGCTAAAGGTGAATTAATTATTACCACTGATGCTGATTGCATCCACGCAAGTGAATGGTTGAAAAGTATTGCATCTTATTTTAATTTACACAAGCCGGCAATGATATGCGGGCCGGTTTTAATGAAAGGAGATGAAACATTCATACAGCAATTTCAAACTCTGGATTACACGAGCTTGCAGGCAAGTGGCGCAGCATCTCTTTTTTTAAACAAACCTTTGCTTTGCAGCGGAGCCAATCTTACATTCACCAAACATGCATTTTATGATGTAAACGGCTTTGAGGATAATTTAAATATTGCTTCGGGTGATGATACTTTCCTGATGATGAAGATGCACAAAAAATTTCCGGGGAAAATACATTTTCTAAAATCAGAACAATCAATTGTTCATACCAGTGTCTCTACTACATTAAAAGAATTTCTCCGGCAACGAATAAGATGGGTTTCAAAAACAAAGCATTATGATAACAATTATATTAAAGCAATAGGAGGATTTATTTTTCTGGTGAATGTTTTTCCTTTCGTTCTATTGTTAATGGGTATCTGTAAGGCAAATCTGTATTATTTATTGCCTGTTTATTTATTGGTGAAAACCATTGCTGATTATTTCTTCCTATCAAATGCAGGCAGATTTTTTCATATCCGTCTTTACAAATTGAGGTTTATTGCCTCCGGGATAATTTATCCTTTTTATATGCTTGCATTATTAGCAGGGTTTTTGAGAGGATCATATCAATGGAAACAAAGGCAACATCGCATATAATAAATAAGCTGAAAATCTTTCCTGTTTTATTATAATTTCGCCTGATAAATTTTATCAAACAATGAAACGTAATTCCTGGCTGACAATTTTATTTATTTGTGTAACCATGCTGGCTTTTTCTCAAAAGAAACCACAGCCCATAAAACCTTATAGCAAGGAAGAAGAGGGAGATGCAAAGAAAGAAGCTGCTGCACTTTTCAAGGCGATGAATTACACTCAGGCACAACCCATTTTTGAACGCCTTGTTATAACTGACCCAAAGGAGGTTGATTACAATTATAAATTATCACTCATTTATATGTTTACCAACACCGCCAAACACAAAGCAATGCCTTTGATGGAGTATGTGGTGAATGCCAATAGCAAAAGCATCCCGAAGGATGCTATGTTTGATTTGGGGAGGGCTTATTTTTTTGCTGGTTTGTATGATAAAGCATTGGAGACTTATGAAAAATACAGAGAGGAAAAACATGGTACAGTGGATTCCAAACTTAAATTTGATTTATGGGTGAAGTGGGCAACAGAAGCCAAGGAACTATCCGGTCATCCGGTGGATGCTACTTTTGAAAACGTGGGTAAGACTATCAATTCACTGCATGCTGATTACCGCCCTGTGAAAAGTGCAAATGATTCTGTGGTTTATTTCAGCTCGAAGAGAAAAGGAAACAGCGGAGGTTTGATGGATGATTTCGGAGAAATTCCGTCAGACATTTATTTTTTTACACAAAATGATACGGCACGCAGCAAAGCAAAAAATGCCGGAACAAATATTAATACTCCTTTTTATGAAGAGTGTATGTTTGTTAATCAGAATGCTGACCGGATGCTAATTTATCGCGAAGGACCAGAAACAAACGGAGACCTTATGATTGCACAGGTGAAAGGAAAGCAATGGGATAAACCGGTTTCTCCAGGCAAGCAGTTTATTACCAAATCAGCTGAAACAGGAGCCTGCCTTTCGCCTGACGGACTCACACTCTATTTTGCTGGTGAATCAGAGGGAAGCAAAACGGGAAAAGATATTTACCGTTGCACACGTACAGAACAAACTGCCTGGAGTAAACCAGAACGTCTGGGTGATTACATCAATACAAAAGAAGATGAGGACTGCCCTTACTTGTGGGTGGATGGAAAAACTTTGTTCTTCAGCTCTAAAGGATTTAACAGCATGGGGGGCTATGATATTTTCAAGTCAGTGATGACTAATCCTGCTGAAGGATTTGGCAAGGCAGAAAATATTGGTTTCCCGCTCAACTCCGTTTATGATGATATCGGTATTGCAGTTAATCCTGATGGCAGCACACTTTATATCAGTGCTGTTAGGGATAGCGGACTTGGCGACTACGATATTTACAAAGTGAATTTAACTAAACCTATTACTCCAGTCCGTTATGTCTTGCTGCATGGAACAGGATTGACCTCTGCAGGAACAGCTGCAAAAGGTGCTTATGTTACCATTACTAATGCCACCTCAGGAGAAACTATTTTTAATGCACAAACTAACGAGGCCATTGGAACCTTTGATGTTGCATTACCCGCAGGAACCTATAAATTATCACTTCGCCATGCTAAGGCAGGCAAGGCAGAAGAAACAGTTACCATTAATCCTGATGAAGCCGTGAAAGTGCATAAGGTTTTTCATTTTAAATAAGGTGTGACTTTTATAGTCCATGAAAAAAACATTACTCATTCTTATTTTACTTTATTCAACAGTAATTGTTGAAGGGCAAAATAAGAATGTATTGTTTATAGGAAACAGTTATACCTCTGTGAACAACCTGCCTCAGATGGTTGCTGACCTTGCCTCATCAACTGGCGATACGATGTTGTTTGACAGTAGTACTCCTGGCGGAGCAACATTTTATGCACATTCATTGTACACTGTTACATTGAATAAAATAATGGCAGGCAACTGGGATTATGTTGTTTTACAGGGACAAAGCCTTCAACTGCTAGGCTATTTTCCCAATGTTGCAGTTACTTTTCCTGAAGTTGGAGTCTTGGATAGTCTTATTAATACATATAGTCCTTGTGGAGAAACAATGTTTTACAGAACCTGGGGAAGAAAAAACGGAATAGGCAGCTTTTCATACGAAACAATGGATAGCTTAATACACGTTAACTATATGGCACTTGCCGATACTTTTAATGCAGTGGTTTCACCTGTAGGTGAGGTGTGGAAATACATCAGGCAGAACTATCCTTTAATTGAGCTTTACGATCCTGATGAAAGCCATCCATCTGTTGCAGGTAGTTACGCAGCTGCCTGTTGCTTTTACAGTGCAATTTTCAGAAAAGATCCTACACTCTGCACGTTTAACTCAACACTTCTATCAAATGATGCTTTAATTATTAAAGCCGCAGCAAAAACAATTGTATTTGATAGTTTAATGAAGTGGCATGTTGGTGAATATGATTCACTCTTTACTAATTGCGTTTTCTCTGGAATGCCGGAAATTGAAAATGGATTTGGGAAAATCTATCCAAATCCTGCAACAAATAATATTATACTGGAGTTTTATAAGGGTCATCAACATTTCATACAACTATATAATAACTTAGGAATTTTATTAAAGGAAATGGAAACCACTGCCTCCTTAGCTATAAACATTTCAGACTTGCCAAACGGAATTTATTTTTTAAGAGAGAAAGGTGAATCAAACGGAATTAAGTTTGTTAAACAATAGTTATTTGATCATCACAACAATAAAATTTTAGTGCGATGTAAGAGTTAATTTTGACGCATTCTTCAAACAACTCAAATGCGAAAATACATTGCAGAATTCATCGGAACATTTGGATTAGTGTTTTTTGGAACAGGTGCTATAATAGTTAATGAACAAACAGGTGGTGCCCTTGGTCATGTTGGCATTGCCATCACTTCCGGACTTATTGTCCTTTCTATGATATATGCTTTTGGAGAAATATCTGGGGCACATATCAATCCTGCTGTTACACTGGGATTTGCTGTAGCTAACAGACTGGATAAAAAAGAAGTGTTGCCTTATATAATTGCTCAGATTGCCGGAGCTTTTGCTGCATCTTTAATCCTTCATGTTTTATTTCCTGCAAATAATAACCTTGGTACTACACTGCCTGCCGGAAGCGCAATCCAATCATTCATCATTGAAATTATTCTCACTTATTTTTTAATGATGGTAATATTCAATGTATCGCAAGGATCTAAAGAAGTGGGTGTATTGGCAGGTATTGCAATAGGATCAACTATTTTACTTGAAGCAATGTCCATTGGTCCAATCTCAGGTGGATCCATGAATCCTGCCCGAAGTTTAGCTCCTGCAATTGTATCAGGAAATATGAGCATGTTGTGGATCTATCTTATTGCACCGTTTATTGGTTCAAGTGGTGCTGCACTCACCTGGCTTGCCATGCGTCCTAACCCAAAATCAAGTTTTTGATAAAAGGATAGTAACTCACCTCCTTCTCGCTTTAAAAGATGTATGAGTCATTATTCCGATTCAAGTTACATCCTTCCTTATCCGGACTGCATAAAAGTTTTTAACAAGCTATTAAATCTGCCTGGTGTCCTAAAATAAAATTTACTTTAAATCAACTTACTGCGTTTCAGTTATTAAAACAAAAGTTTTTATGCTGTAGGTGCTATCATATACGTTGACAGTACTGCATTAACACAATTTCTTTCTCTCACATTTAAATTAAAAAAACTCAAGGTTGAAAGAAAAATATATAAATGGTTGAATAATTAGCACCTTGAAATTAATTGACAAATTATTGTTGATAAACAAATGATAATGTTCCATAATCTGCTTTTACATCCATTACTATTGGTCAGTTTTTAAATCCTAAATTTTTTTCAAAACGAGATTAGGTATGGTAAGAAGCAGCGTTTAAGAGGGCGCTGCTTTTTTCATTTATTCCATTTAAAAAGTCCGGCTATTCCCACTTTTCAGCAGGTTTTAACTTCATAGAAAACAAAGAATTTTCTGAGTTTTTGTATGTCATTCATTCACAGCATAAAAAAATTTATCCTCTGTAGTTATTACAATGACAAACACATTGCGCGTAATTGGTTTTATGATGTAATTTTGTCTCAGGTTAGGTTGGTTAGGGCGAACATACATTTTTCAGGTTCGCCCTTTTTATTTTACCACCTCCAAATTCCTACTATCAGTTGTTAAAATTTTGAAACTTCGAGCCTGATTGCATCTATTTCAATATTTGTATTTACCGGCAAAAGCTGCAACTCATAGTGCACATCATTATCACTTAAGTCGGAATAGGTTGTTTTTCCCGGTGTTACTTCATACCATGCCCAGTTCTTTGAATTAACATTGGTAAGCTGGTACGTAAATTCTTTACCCTTCTCACTTTTTAAAGTAATAACGATGCTGCCAGTAGCTGATGCCCTGGCTCTGATCAAGAGTGAATAATTATTTTTAAAGCCATCATTGCGTGGCTGCACAATATAAACCAATGGTGAAACTGGTACTTTGTTAAAATGGATATAAGAAGTAACATTGGTTAAATCAATCCTGGTACCGGAAACCTCAATACCTTCTGATTTAATTTTCCAGTCATCACCTGATTTTGTATTATCAAATACCTCTGCTTCAAACTCGATGTTCTTTGTCCAATAATCCGGATGTTCATACTGATGCCATTTATCTAACTGATAAAAAACCACATTATTCTTATCAGTATAATCGTAAATATAGGTGCTTCCCTGCCTGCGGACAGGCATAGTAAGTTGTTGCTTATTCAAAGTAAAAGTTGCATTGGCTTCCATTGGAGAATCATTTTTATCATTTGAATTCTTCATAATAGATCCCACAATTGCATACCTGTTAATGGGTATATGTTTAACCTCATCTTCATCCTGACGCACCACAATTAAATGATTTTCATCTCCTGAATTAAACCGGAATGAAGGCATGGATTTATTAAATTTCTTTCCCTTTACAGGCATATCACCAAACAATGATTTGCCATATTCTAAAAAATGGTAGAGCCGAGACCCAATTGCCTGAGCATAAACAGGGGTTGCCACTTGCCAGCAAAAAGAATTTCCCTGCTTAATATTGTTTTCCATAAATGGATGAAAAAATCCAGCTCCCTGTAATACAACAGCTTTCAGAAAACCCAGGTACTGACCCGGTCGCATAGTTAGTTCAGCGTTTGTACTATATCCTGCACTCACATAAGGTGCACACCATTTATCATTAAATGCATGTCCATAACCATCATCATATATCTCCCTGTAGCGTGCAACCGCGAACCACTGCCAGCCATGGTTTGCTCCTACATGCATTTCGCTCCAGAGCTTTGGCCGGTTTATATATAAATCGGGAGTAGTATAAACATTGCCATTGATTAACTTTTGCGTTTCCCGGGTTTGCTGATATAGATGTCCCATTCCAAATCCGTTAACAGCATAATTGAGAAAATTAACTGATGATGGAAGATTCAGAATCTTTGAATTAAGAATGTAATCGCGATAATCATTATCAATATGTTTTTTGGCTACAGACTGGTATAATTCAAGATCGCCCTTATATGGCGCTACCTGTGCTGCTTTAAAAATTGTCTTATCCTCATCTAATCTGCTTCTCCCATCCTGTTTTGATCCATAGTGCACTGCAACTTCATTATTCTCACTAATCATAGCTACTCTTTGCCTTGCAGCGGGCGAAAGATGAAACCTGCCGGTGTTAAAAAATTTATCAAAGGCAGTTTCCAATGCCATAGCATCACCTAAATAAATTTTTCTGTTGCTTTCTAAAGGCGACCAGCTGTTAGGCGAACTTTTACCAGGACTGATTTTATTTCCGTTCACATCACGCGGATACACCGAACCAGTTGGATAAGTACATGGGGGTGCAGGATTATCACTCTCCAGTTTCTGAGAAACAATTAAACAACGTTGAACTCCTTTAGCAGCTAAAAAATTTTGGCATTGGGTATAATCACGATCTTTAGTTTTTACTGTAGTAATATCCAACCCTCTGCGATAAGTGATACAAGCCAATGGATAATTTTTGCCTGAAGTATTAATGTCATTAATAAAAGCAGCATTCACCATAGATGATTTATCATTCAATTTTAAATAACCACCGCCAATGTTTTCATTGAAATTAAAATAATAATTCCAGTTTTCAGCCAACTCGTTCTGAATAGCGATAGCATCTTCTATTTTATATTGATGAATTGGCTGCAATACATTGTGATTAATAATTTCAGCCATCCACATGCTCTTAACCCAATTCATGTTGCGAAGCATATCAACACCAGGCATAAACCGGGGAACAGGATAGGCTCTGATCTGATCAATTGATTTAGCACATTTGGAGTAGTTATTGGTTCCTAAAAAATATCCTTTCGGAAATTCAAGAACATCCAGTATTTCATCAGGTTTAATAACAGAAACCTGGCTGAAAGAATTATGATGATAAAAAAACAGGATCAGAAAAAGAAGACTTGAACAGCGTTTCTTTTGCTGTAACAGATTTAAATAAAAGCGCATAAACAATTATTGATTCTAAAATTTTGTATCACACATTAAAGCTCGGAGTTTTAAATGACTTATGATTGCTGTCAAACTGATTTTTTTAAAATCTTTTCCTCTGAAAATTCCACAGCAGTTGCCTGCAGTTTATACTCATACGGCTTACCGGTTGCTTTCCCTTTAAACCAACGGTCAAAGATTATCATCTCATGGGTTTTCATTTCCCAACGATATTCAGGATCATCCGATGCAAGCAAATCAAACTGCGGTTTATATTTTTTATAAACGTATTTAAAATTAAAAGCATATCTACCTAACCTGGTAAGTAATTTTAAAATGATTACATCCCGTTTTCGCACAGCTTTTAATTTGGTTGTACGCGAAATATGTTTCCTCATACTTTCAATATTCATATCTGCAAGATCCAGTTTTTCTCCTTCAAGCTGATTTATGATTGATAAAATGCGGATACCTAAATTCCAACCTTCTTTATCTTTCTCAATTTCTTTAGTTTCCTGCAACAAATGATGAGCGTCACGGTTTTGTTTTTTCAGCACCAACACATTTGCTAACAGAAAACTTCTTTTTTCAGCCTGGAATGATGTGCTGCCTGTTGCATTAATTAATTGCCTGATTAACGCTTCAGCTTCATTTAAATTACCTGCATAGAAATGGAGATAAAATTCAATCTCTTTTGCAATACCCAGATTAAACGGTTGATTCTGGTAAAAGGGATATGATTTGCGGATATTATTTATTGCATCATTAAACTTATATAAAAACATTTGATTGTTACCAAGATTAAGATATGCCGAAGCAAGCCGCACCTTTAAATAAACTGCCGGTGATAACTTATATAATTCAATCTGCTCATGTGATATCCGCTCTGCCAGATCATAATCGTGCGTTTTATGAGCATATTCCATCTGGATGATCAATAAAAAATATTTGATGTTGGCTGCCTTATAAAGCTCAAAATCATTTTTCATTTCTTCAATGGCTTTTTCAAAATCACTGAAGTTAGAGTATCCTCCTGCTTTTGCACCTGCATTTAAAATCAGGATATGATGCCAATCCGTTGCACGTTGTATAGCACGTTGGCTATTCATATAAAACTCTATCTCATCATCAATCTTTTTCAGCCGCTCGAACTTAGCCAGGATACGGAGAAAATGATTTTTTATGCTCAACAGATTAATCAACTCATGATACAACTCATAATTTTTTGCAAGCGTAATTCCCCGCTCCACCATCTTCAGAAATTCGCGGTTGTCAACTTTACCGCGTAACACCGAATTATAAAGTGTAATTTTTAAAATTTCCGCACGATACTGCGTTAGCTCAGTAAATTTCCCTTCACGGTAAATATTTACATCGAGTGTCAGGCACTCATAAAGCTTGCCTTTAAACCTGCTTAATAAACGCTTGAAAGACTGCTTGCTTTTAGCTGCATAACTGCCATAAATTTTAATACAAAGATGTTCTTCATCCAGAGTAGATTTTTTTCTTAGTAACTCAAGCAGATGAAGCGACTTACTGCGGTACTTTCCTGTGCCCGGATCAAAAGCGCGCAGATAAGCATTAAAAGTTTTAATCTCTTCTGTACCGCACTTGCTTAAAAGATCTTTAATGCCGTCTAATTGACTTTTCATTATTCTGTGTCAGTGTAAAATTAGCTTAATAGTGTGAGAAAAAATCACCTGTGATCTGATGATTGTCAATCCGGTTTAGTAAAAATATCACGCAGAATTATTTAGCATAATCATCACGCCTGCAGTATAAGTCATTGCAACCTAAACTATATATTTGCTCATCATGGATTGTAATAATCGTTTTTATTGTTCAGAAAATATTTCAATCTCTGCAATTAATTATAAAATACTTAAGTAGGTACTAACCATTAAGTAAAATTATATTCTCTCTATGATAAAAAAACTGCTGATACGTTTACGCCAGAATTATCCAATCAACTTTGTTATACGTAATTCATTATTTTTTATTTCCCGATTTTTCCCTAAACTAAATTCCCGGTTTATAAGATTATGGCCTGTAAAAGGAAATATATCTATTAAGTTTTCAGAAATTAACTTTCTAATAAATTCAGATTGTGATGATGGAGTTGCAGATGGATTATTTTACAATCAATCACATGTGGAGAAAAATGAAATTTATATTTTTTCTCAATTGGCTAAACATTCCAATGTTATCCTGGATGTAGGAGCACACACAGGTATATACAGCATAATAGCAGCTAAAAGCAATTCATCCGCAACCATATTTTCTTTTGAACCGCATCCATCTAATTTTAAACGCCTGGAGATAAATATCAATCTGAATAAGTTAGAAAATGTACATCTGATTAATAAAGCTGTTGGCAACACAGATTCAATGGTGAAATTCAATATCCCTGAAGACAACAGGATTATAGATGTGGGATCCGTTGACAATAAATTCAGTGCTATGATGTATGAAGGAGATATTAAATGGAAACCGATAGAAGTTCAGCAAACTTCCATTGATGCATTCAGAGCAAAAGAAAATTTAAAGCAGATTGATTTAATAAAAATTGATGTTGAAAATTATGAACTCCCTGTATTCAAAGGCATGGAGCGTGTGCTGAAACAATGCAGACCATATATTGTATGCGAGCTTTTTCAGGAGGAGGATAAAATAATATATATTGATGAATTGCTTAAGGCAAACAATTATTTTGTGTATGATTTTACAATGGATGGTTTAAAACATTTAATCTCCGGTGTTAAAGAACATTCAACCACTTTAAATTATCTTCTATCACCAAAAGATCTGGGTATAAGTATTTCTTATTCTGATCTTCAGGCAACGCTGCCCCGTTAGTAAAATAATTTAAAAAGGAAACAACATTCATTCGTACATATTAAGATTTTCCGGAGTGACGAGCTTAAGCATAATAGAAAACTTACTTTTGGAGATTAAATTCTAATTCAGGAATCACAGAAAAAATGGTGTGCAGTACAAAACTTCAAAGTCAATTTGATGGAGCCTGAAAAAATAATTGTGTTCAGTGATGTTCACGGAAATATTTATGCGCTGGAAGAACTTTTTAAAAGAGAAAGCGCTGATCAGTTTATTTGTTTGGGAGATTCAGTGAATTATGCGCCTTATAGTAATGAGTGTCTTGAATTTTTAATAACAAAAAATGTCCTTTGTGTTCGAGGTAATCATGAAGATATTTTTATGGACAAGAATAAATTGAATGATTGTCCGCCCTTAGTTAATAAATTTTACGAGCAGACTTATCCTGCATTTAATCAGAATTTACTTTCATACATTAGTCAATTGCCCCAGGAAATCACCATAAATAATTACCGTTTTATTCACACATTGGAAAACAAATACATTTATCCTGAAACCTCCATTGAAATAAAAGGGAAATTTTTTATAGGTCATTCTCATGTTCAGTATGCTAAATTCCAGAAAAATAATTTTATTATTAATCCGGGTTCATTAGGACAAAACAGGAATAATCTAAGTATAATTCAATACGCAGTTCTTTATACTAAAACAGAAACGGTTAAATTTCAAAGCCGCTACTTAAGCATTGAACCTTTGGTACGCGATATGAAATCGCTTGGATATGCTGATGAACTTATTAATTATTATACAAAAGTCAGAGAATAAAAAATGTTTAAAATTGCAATAACAGGTGTTGGCGGTGGTGTTGGACAAAGCATTGTAAAATCTTTGCAAAATACTGACTATGAACTTGTGAAAATTGATGGAGATCCTCTTGCAACAGGACTCTTTACAACAGGTCGTTCTTACTTAGGTGAATATGCTAAAAACGAAGAAAAATACATAGCTCGTATAATTGAGATATGTAAAAAAGAAAATTGTGCAATTTTATTTCCCGGTCTTGATCGTGAGCTTTCAGTTTTGTCTCAATATAAAAAGCAGATTTACCAGCAAACAGGAACACGTGTCATCGTGAGTGATCCCTCCGTAATTGAAATTGCAGATAATAAATTTTTAACTGCTAAATTCTTAAAAGCAAATGGTTTCGCAGCTCCTGTTACAGTGCTTCCTTCAGCGTACAAAGAATTTCAGTATCCGGGTATTTTAAAAATGAAAAAAGGTGGAGCACGTTCAATAGGAACCTACAGGGTTAATTCGGAAAAAGAGTGTGCTGATATTTTAGAGCAGATTGAAGTTAATAATTATGTACTGCAGGAATATATTGATGGAGACGAATACACATGTGGCTCCGTATTTATTGATAAACTGCATGGTGTAATTATTATGAGAAGGATTTTGAGAGATGGAGATACTTATAAAGCGTTCGTGGAAACCGACAAGAATTTAGAGAAATATGTATCAAATGTTGTGGAAGCATTACAACCATTTGGTGCATGTAACATTCAACTGCGCAAAAGAGGAAACGAATATTTTATTTTTGAAATTAATGCACGCTGTTCAGGCACTACTGCTTCACGAACACTTGCAGGATTTAATGAGCCACTTTTTATTTGTAATTATTTATTAAAGCAGGAGAAATTAAAACTTGAAGCAAATCCGGTTTGCATTCTCAGATATTGGAATGAGCTTGTTGTGCAATATGAAGACATTGATGAATTGAAAAAAAACTTAACTATAAATACCCAAGGTAAACTGTGAAAAATATAGTAATAACCGGTGCAAGCAAAGGATTAGGATATGCCTTGGCAAAAACATTCAGTGAAGATGGAAATACGGTATTTAATTTATCACGTACTCCTTCTGATTTACCTTTA
>JANLUX010000161.1:0-8016 GCA_031363705.1 Bacteroidota bacterium | reverse complement strand
AGTGGTTGTTGGAGAAAACTCCAACAACGGCTAGAGTGGAGAAAATTAAAGAACACATTAAAAAAGAAGTACCTATTGTTTATTCTATCCAGATAGAAACCAAAAGTCTTCCACGGTAATTCTCTATCAGGTGGAAGTTTAAGATTTAATGCTTCGGCTCAAATGAAATAATTGAACAAGAATCATTCTTTCTACTATTTTTACTAATGATAAAATATAAGTATGCTGAGAAAATTCGAAACAGCTCTTGAAAACATAATTTTCTGGAGCCGATGGCTACAGGCACCACTTTATGCCGGGTTAATCATTGGTGCAGTATTATATGCTTACAAATTCATCATTGAGTTGTACCATATGTGCGCTCACATCAATTCGATTACTGAATCGCAATTGATGTTGGGAATACTTACACTGGTTGATATTACAATGGTGGCTAACCTTATCATCATGGTAATAATTGCAGCCGTTGTTGGAGTTTTCTCCAACAACTGAAAGCGCCACCGGCTTATTTTTGTCTATCTTCAATGAGCTTGGTTACAAACTATCCCTACATTTAATTATTCATTGACATTATTTTTGAATTGAAGAAATTATTAAAGCCGGATAAATATAAGTATATAATAATCCAGTGGTTGTTGGAGAAAACTCCAACAACGGCTACAAGTTATGAGCAATCCTTTTTTATTAAATAAATTATTTTCTCTTTTCAAATTATTCTATTATTTTTCAGCCTCGAAACCAATACCATCTTAATGATAACTGCCCATTTAAAAGATTTAAAAAAACTTTTCTATCCGCAAGTGTGTCTTTCATGCACCAATAGTTTATTTGCAGGTGAAGATGTGTTATGCCTGCGCTGTCAAAAGAAATTACCGCGCACTAATTTTCACCTGGATCCAATCAATCCTGTCATCAAACAATTCTGGGGAAAAGTTCCGGTGAAAGCTGCTACCGCCTTTTATCATTTTTCAAAAGGAAGTAAAGTGCAGCATCTCATTCACCAGTTAAAATACAAGCAGCATCCTGAGGTAGGAGTTAAAATAGGAAAGTTGATGGGAAACGATCTTTTGCAAAGCGAATGGTTTACTGATCTGGATGTGGTAATTCCTGTTCCGTTGCATCCTGATAAACAAAGGACACGCGGATATAACCAAGCCGCAGTTTTTGCAACCGGACTTGCACTTTCACTTGGAATTGCTGACTCACAAACGAATTTACAACGGACAAAGTTTACAACTACACAAACAAGGAAACACCGTTTTGAACGCTTTGAAAATGTCAACGAGGTATTTGTGGTTGCTGATAAAACCAGCTTGAGAAATAAAAATGTTTTACTGGTAGATGATGTGATCACCACAGGTTCAACACTTACAGCCTGTGCAGAAACCATTTTAAAAATACCCGGAACTTCAGTTAGCATTGCAGCTATTGCTTTATCTGGTCATTAGATTTTGTTAATCACATTTTGGATCACCGGTGATCCAAAAGATCAATGACTAATGACTAACAAATTATCTTTGCCTTGTAAATTATTTATGAGCGAAGATTTAATTATAGCAGGTAAACAAGCATCACGCAAAGAAAAATATGAAGTGCTGTTACCGCAATTACATGCACTTGTTGAAGGCGAAGAAGATTTAATTGCAAACGTTGCAAACATCATAGCTGCATTAAAAGAAACACTGGATGTTTTATGGATCGGAATTTATTTTGTAAAAAATAATGAGTTGGTTTTAGGTCCTTTCCAGGGACCGGTTGCGTGTACAAGAATTGCATTTGGAAAAGGTGTTTGTGGTGCAGCATGGAAGGAAGAAAAAACAATTATCGTTCCTGATGTTGATCAGTTTCCCAGTCATATAGCATGCAGCAGTTTATCAAAATCAGAAATCGTTTTGCCGGGATTTAAAAATGGTAAAGTAAATTTTGTCATTGATGTGGATAGTGTACAGCTCAATGATTTTGATAAAACAGATGAGCAATATTTAAAACAGGTGATTGCTATTATTGAAAAACTGGTTTGATGCTGCAACATTTTTCACGATTATTTTTTCTGTTGACATTAATTACTCTGATTTACTCCTGTGCCAATCGTGTTACTCCCACTGGTGGTGATAAAGATATGAAACCGCCAGTGATAAAAGAATTTTCTCCACCCAATTACAGCACACGTTTTACAACAAAAAAAATTACGGTGAGCTTTAATGAATTTATCCAGTTGAAGGATATTCAAAAACAATTGATTATTTCTCCACCTATGGAACCTGAACCAAAGATCAGCACCCACAAAAAAAATCTGATAATACTGTTACCTGATTCATTGAAACCAAACACTACATACACTTTAAATTTTGGCGAAGCTGTTGCAGATCTTAATGAAGGTAATCCGGTTACAGATTTTCAATATATTTTTTCTACGGGTGATGTCCTGGATTCTCTTTTTTGCAGCGGTAAAGTGATGGATGCCTATTCGCATAAAACAGAAAAAGGAATTATTGTGATGCTTTATCATGATAAAGATGATTCGCTTCCATTTAAAAAACTGCCTGATTATTTTGCACGCACAGATGAGCAGGGAAATTATACTATCAAAAACATAAGTCCTGGAACTTATAAATTATTTGCATTAAATGATAAGAACAATAATTACAAGTGCGATAATCCACAGGAAGAAGCCATCGCTTTTGCTGATGCATTTATCCAGGTTCCCGATTCACAACAGCAACTGCTGGTATTGTTTACACAGATGCCTGCCAAGTTATTTGTAAAAAGAGCAATCAAAGAATCCAACGGACCTGTAATAATCTCTTTCAACAAACCTATAGAAAGTCTTAGCTGGCGAACACTTAATACTACTATCGCTTCTGCAACATTATTAACCAATGTTTCTCCTGCACAGGATTCATTATTTATATGGGTAAAAGATTCAACCCTGGATACTTTGAAATTAGAATTGTTAAACAATGAAATCCCTTTTGATACGATTGAGGTAAAATTAAAACGGAGTACAGGGCGTGAGAAAATCAAAACTGCTGCGTTTGCTTTTATAAGTAATGTGGCTGCAGGAGAAATAAAACCGGACGATACACTAACGCTGTCATTCAGAAATCCGGTTATGAGTGCATCCTTAAACGAGGTAAAAATATTTCAGGACACTGTTCCCCTGTCAGATTATAAAATCAGTTTCAAAGATTCATTACATCGCTTTGTTGTGATCCAGTCAAAGTGGACAGAAAATACGCAATACAAATTGGTAGCACTTCACGGAACTTTCAAAGATGTTTACAACAATAATTCTGATTCCATACTCATCAATTTCAGGTTAACTCCGGTAACTGAACTGGGCACATTGAAAACCACAGTTACAGGAATCATAAAAAATCAAACTTATATTTTGCAATTAGTAAATGAAAGTCTGCAGATTATTCAGCAGAAAAGTATTGATAGCAGTACTAATTATATTTTTGAAAATATTTCTCCCGGTTCGTATAAGATACGTTTGCTGAATGACAATAATAAAAATAATAAATGGGATAGCGGTGACTATTGGAAAAAAATTCAACCGGAACAATTCTATTATTATCCTGATGCCATCCAGATTCGTGCAAACTGGGAGCTGGAGATAAATTTGAATGCTAAATAATCATCTACGAAAACTATCTACGAATTACGAATCTATACGAATATACGAATGGCTGACGCAAGCATTCGTACATTCGTATCCTTTTTCGTATTTGTAGCAAATTGTAATTTGAATGAACGACAAAATCAATTCTTCAAAAGCTCCTGAGCCTGTTGGCTTATATCCACATGCACGCAGAGTTGGAAATTTATTATTTCTTTCAGGTGTTGGTCCGCGTGAGCGTGGAACAAAAAAAATTCCCGGTGTGGAACTGGATGAGAACGGTAAAATAATTTCTTACGATATAGAAACACAATGTCATTCCGTTTTCCGTAACATTAAATATATTTTAGAAGATGCCGGCACATCATGGGATAAAATTTTTGATGTGACTGTTTTTCTTACCAATATGAAAAACGATTTTGCAACTTATAATAAAATATATGCTGAGTATTTTAAGGATAATCAACCGTGCAGAACTACCATTGAAATAAACTGCCTCCCTACTCCTATTGCAATTGAACTCAAAGTGATTGCAACAATTGATTAATCATTCCCGTTAATAAACTATGTTACAAATTCAATCATTTACATTTAATCCATTCGAGGAAAACACTTACATACTTTATGATGAAACAAAAGAATGTGTGATTGTGGATCCGGGTTGCTATGACGAATCAGAGGATTATGATTTGCTCAATTTTATTCAATCACAAAAATTAAAACCTGTTGCATTGCTGCAAACACATTGTCATGTAGATCATGTGTTCGGGGTTAACCTCGTGTTTGAAAAATTTGGATTGAAACCCTTTATCCATAAAAATGAATTAGTGATTTATAATACGGCTAAAGAATATGCACAGATGTTTGGTTTAACAATGAAAGATTTACCTGACCCAGTGGTATGCCTTGCAGATAATGCCATTTATAAATTTGGAAATACAGTTCTTAAATTATTTCTCGCACCCGGTCATTCACCGGGTAGTATTTGTTTTTATCATGATGAAAGTAATTCACTTATTGCAGGCGATGTATTGTTTCAGATGAGTATCGGCCGCACTGATTTGCCGCTTGGTGATCCTTTTACCTTGCTCAATTCTATTCGTGATAAACTTTTAGTGTTACCTGAAGAAACTACAGTTTATCCCGGTCACGGACCCACCACTTCTATCGGATACGAGAAAGAAAACAATCCGTTCTTAAACTAATGGCATGTGGTTTACATTTGTAGAGGTATGATTTTAGGATTTAAGGATTTAGGATTTAGGATTTATCTTTTAGTAGTTGTACTGATTTCTTTTAGCTCTGATATAATTGCACAATCATACACCCTCTCTCCCGAAAATTTAGATGATGCCACTTACAGTCATGTTAAAGTAATCGGGCAGGATGAGGAAGGTTTTTATTTATTGCAAAGCAATCTGTCACTCGCAACAGAACGTGACCGCATTGGTTTTAAAAACCGTAAATATAAAATCAGTTTCTATGATTTTAATCTCAGAAAAAAATGGGATAAGATTTTAACGCCTTTTGAAGACGGAGCAAATGTGGAAGCAGTCACTTTTTTCAACGCTCATATTTTAGTGCTTCAATCAAAGTATCAGCGTGGTGAAAGCACTGTAACATTTTTTACTGATGTATATAACAACACCGGTAAAACGGAAAAATCCAATTTACGTTTAGGTGAATGTCACTATGGGAAAAATAATGATTTAGGAAAAATAAAGCTTGTTACATCTACTGCAAGGTTAACTGGTGCAATGTATTTCGAAGAAGAAGCGGATAATGAAATACACGTCCAGAAAATTGTATTTGACAGTTCACTAAAAGTACTTTCGCAACACCAGCTTGTCATTCCGTATGAGGATAAAAGAATAATGCAGACAGAATATGCATTGTCAGAGAAAGGAGATTTTATTTCGCTGGTGCAATTAAATGATAAAAATCCTGAAAATGAAAAAAAGCGTTTGCTCCAATATCATTTGTTTGTTAATCGTGCAGGACAAAATGCATTTAAAGAGTATAACATTACAAGTGACAACAAACCAATGACGGAAGCAGCACTTGCAATTGACAACTTAAACAGTAATGCTGTGGTGGTAGGTTTTTATGCTGATAAAAATTCCAGTTCAGGAGCTGGAGTTTTATATACTACGCTTTCGCTGAATCATGATGACTCTTTGCATCTGAATTCCTATTCAATTAAAGGTGATACCCAGATTAAATTAATTGGCGAACGCAATGAAGATGGAAATCTTGGTTTGTTCAGTTACCCGATCCAACGCATAGTATTGCGTGGTGATGGCGGTGCTGTGATTATGGCAGAAGCAGCTTACACAAGTGAATATTCTTACTACGATTATTTTACACAATCATTTACCCGCAGAACAGAATATCATTTTGATAATATCGTGGTAATGTCAATTAACTCCCACGGTGGCGTTGACTGGACACATGTAATGCGTAAAAACCAGTCAACAATGGATGACGGAGGATTTTTATCCTCTTTTATTTCAGCATTGAGCAGTGATAGGATTGTGGTGATTTATAATAACGATATCAGCCGTAATAACGAAGTGATCAGTTACGAAGTGAG
Source organism: Bacteroidota bacterium (assembly GCA_031363705.1). Lineage (GTDB taxonomy): Bacteria > Bacteroidota > Bacteroidia > AKYH767-A > OLB10 > JANLUX01. The sequence continues at coordinate 1,801 of JANLUX010000161.1, read as the reverse complement.
TGCAAAAGGGGAATTAAAAAATAATAAAATTATACGCTCCAGCGAACGTATTTTTATTTTACCAAGGGCAGGAAAACAAGTAGATGATGAAACATTGATTGTACCTGCTATTGTTAAGAAACGGATGTATTTAGTGAAGATTAAAATATGAATTAAATACATTTTCCCGACCTGATCAATGCAATACAATTCACAAATACGCCACCGGAAATCCATACGGTTAAAGGATTACGATTATTCACAAGCAGGATTATATTTCATTACCCTTTGCACATTTAATCGTGAATGTTTGTTTGGAAATATTTCTCACGGTCAAATGGAATTAAATGATGCCGGAATAATTGCAGATAGATATTGGATGGAGATTCCAAAACATTTTCCACGTGTTATATTACATGAATATGTGATAATGCCAAACCATGTTCATGGAATAATTGAATTATCCCCCACCGTAGGGGTTGAATATTTTCAACCCCCTTCTATCAATAACCCGAATATTTCGGTAGAAAATTTTCCACCACCATCACCAAATGTTATCCCGATTGTAGGGGTTGAATATTTTCAACCCCCATCGAAAAATAATAACCCTACCGAAAATTTGGTTGACAATCCGCAGGTTGAAAATCCAGAAATTAAAAATCCAGAAATTGAAAATACTGGAATTGAAAATACTGGAATTGAAAATAAGAGGGTTGAAAATATTCAACCCCTACTACGGGATGATGAACATATTATCCGAATTGAAAATTTTCAATCATCACCTGAACGGAAAAACAAATTTCAGAAAATAATTCCCGGATCAATTGGCTCTGTTATTCGTGGTTATAAAATTGGTGTTACAAAATGGTTCCGGAATGATCGTTTAGAAAATTATCCGCCCGAACGTCAGATTTGGCAGCGCAATTATTACGAACATATTATTCGCAATTCAAATTCCTGTCAGCACATTTCAGATTACATCGTAAATAATGCTCTTAATTGGAAAGAAGATAATTTTTATATCAATGATTAAAACTGATTATTCTCAATTGATAATTATTAAATTATTTTACCAGGCTAAAGAAAAATAATTACTTATGAAAATAGTCTATGAATTTCTGTTTATAAAAGTTCAAATAAATCCTTCACCCCGATACTCCTTTCTGCAACATAGCCTTCACCGTAGGTAACACCGATAATACGTCCCATTTCCATGGCACGTCCATGCAGAAATTCCATAAATTCTTTCGTTGAGATAGGTGTTACCGGCTCATTGGAAGATGGATCATAAAACTGTGATTTAAAGCAGCGAATAGCTTCCGTTTTTTTATCTATAAAGGAAGAAATATCCACCACAATGTCAGGGCGCATATAACGGTCCTGTATGTAATGATACACCGCACGTGGTCGCCATGCTGACTGGGGTTGATTATTTAATTGTGTTTCTATTTTTCTCAATCCTGATAAAAAACAGGATTTTGAAATGAGCGCTGCCCCCATTCCATGGTCAGTGTGACGGTCGTTAACAGCATTGCATAAAACAATTTCAGGCTGATGCAAACGGATAAGTCGTATCACTTCCAATTGATGTTGTTCATCATTTGCAAAAAAACCATCGCGAAAGCCCAGATTATTGCGGAAAGCAACACCTAACATTTTAGCACTTTCCGCTGCCTCCCTGTCACGCGTTTCTGCATTACCTCTTGTACCCAATTCACCTCTTGTCATATCAATGATGCCAACTGAATGACCTGCTGCTATATGTTTGAGCAATGTGCCTCCACAACATAATTCTACATCATCAGGATGAGCGCCAAAAGCG
>JANLUX010000153.1:0-18388 GCA_031363705.1 Bacteroidota bacterium | reverse complement strand
CAACAACAGGAACTTGGATTTACGTCAAAAGTTCCGCGATGGGCAATTGCTTACAAGTATAAAGCGGAAGCTGCTGCCACGGTTTTAAATAATATAGGATACCAGGTAGGACGCACCGGAGCCATCACGCCTGTTGCACATTTGAAACCGGTAACACTTGCCGGTACTGTTGTGAAACGTGCTTCATTGCATAATGCTGATCAGATTGAGAAACTGGATTTACGGATTGGCGATACTGTGTTTGTTGAAAAAGGCGGTGAGATTATTCCAAAGATTACAGCAGTTGATTTAAGCAAACGGCCTGCTCATGCAGCTAAAGTAAAATACATCACGCATTGTCCTGAATGTAATACTGAGTTGATCCGGAATGAAGGAGAAGCCAATCACTATTGTCCGAATGAGAATGGTTGTCCTCCGCAGATTGTTGGAAGGCTTATTCATTTCACCAGCCGCAAAGCAATGAATATTGAAGGACTCGGAGGTGAAACAGTGGATCTTCTTTTTCGCGAAGGATTGGTTCACAATATTGCTGACATTTACGATTTGAAGAAAGAACAGATAATGGGCCTGGAAAGAATGGGTGATAAATCTGCAGGTAATATAATTGAGGGTATTAATAAATCAAAAGAGATAGCGTTTGAAAGAGTGCTGTATGCTATTGGAATACGTTATGTGGGAGATACAGTTGCAAGAAAACTGGCAAGACATTTTAAAAACATTGATGCATTAATGAATGCTAACTTTGAACAATTGATTGAGGCACCGGAAATAGGTGAAAAGATTGCTGAGAGTGTGCTGAAACATTTTGCTGATGATGAAAAAAGAAAGGTAGTAGAACGATTGAAGCTTGCTGGTTTGCAATTTGAAATAAAACAGGATGCATCAAATCAAACATTAAGTGATAAATTAAAAGGAATAACAATTGTTGTTACCGGCACTTTCAAAAATTATGAACGTGATCAGCTGAAGAAATTAATTGAGCAGCATGGTGGTAAAAACGGGAGTTCGGTTACAGGAAAAACAAATTATTTATTAGCAGGAGATGATTGCGGACCGAGCAAACTCGAAAAAGCGGAGAAGATGAAAGTGAAAGTAATTAGTGAAGAACAATTTGATGAGATGATTAGCTGATTTTATAATTAGTTAATTTGATAATTTGATAATTGAATATGATGAAAAAAAACATAAGAAGCAAAATCGGGAAGATGATGTTTTTGCGAGAGTTCAGGTCTTACAAACGGCAACAGAAGATGGTTTCCTTTGAAGATGCAAAAACTATCGGGGTGGTGTATGATTCAACTGACGAAAAGAATTTTGAAGTTATCAAACGATATGTAAAAGAGTTGCGTGATATTTATAAAAAGGATGTGTTAGCTCTTGGCTTTTATAATGGAAAGGAATTACCCAACATGCGTTTCAGTAAACTGGGTTTGGATTTCTTTACACGCAAAGCATTGAACTGGCATTTTAAACCCATTGCACCAGTAGTGAAAAATTTTACGCTTAAAGATTTTGATATTTTAATTGATCTTCATACAGGAAACAGCATACCATTCAAATATATTATTGCCATGACCAAAGCAAAATTTAAGATTGGAAGATATGAGCGCAGCTCACTTCCATTTTATGATTTTATGATTAGTGTGGAAGAAAATATTTCACTTCCAAAATTTATTGAACAGGTTAATCATTATCTAAATATGTTAAAACATGAGGTTGCTCTCTAATTTAAAATTCCAGGGTACCGGGGTTGCATTGGTGACTCCATTTCATAAAAATGGAAACATTGATTTCAAGGCATTGGATAAAGTGATCAAACACATATTGAATGGAAAATGCGAATACATTGTACCTTTAGGAACCACGGGCGAAAGTGCAACACTTAATAAAGAGGAAAAAAATTCTATACTTGAATTTGTTATTGACCGGGTAAATAAAAAAGTTCCCGTAGTGTTAGGTTTAGGTGGTAACAATACAAATGAATTATTAGAAGGTTTTAAAGAATTCAACTTCAAAGGCGTTAATGCAGTGCTCTCGGTATCTCCTTATTATAACAAACCATCACAACAAGGAATTTATGAGCATTACAAACTCATTGCAAAAGCATCACCTGTGCCGGTTATATTATATAATGTTCCTTCCAGAACAGGAAGTAATATTACTGCTGACACAACATTGAAACTTGCACATGATTTTAAAAACATCATTGGTATAAAAGAAGCTAGCGGAAATATGGAACAATGCATGTTCATTATTAAAAACCGACCAGCAGATTTTCTTCTGATAAGTGGTGATGACAGTATAACACTTCCATTGATGGGTGCAGGTGCTGACGGAGTTATCTCAGTGGTTGCTAATGCTTATCCGCAAATATTTTCAGAAATGGTGCGAAAGGCATTAACAGGAAACTTTATAGAAGCAAGAAGACTACATTACCAATTGCTTGATTTGATACCTATGTTGTTTACTGAAGGAAGCCCTCCCGGGATTAAAGCAGTATTAAACGCAATGGGGCTTTGCGAGGAATATGTGAGATTGCCATTGGTTCCAGTGAGTGAAAAACTGAGGAAGATGTTAATAGAATTTACTCACATCCCTTCAAGGGTTTTAAACCCTTGAAGGGATAAAATAATATTTTAAAATGGCGCAGCATCTTGAACCTTTACTTCCTGACCATCACTATCATATTTACAACCATGCAAACGGTAATGATAACTTATTTAAAGTGGAGGCTAACTATTATTTCTTTATTGAAAAATATGTAAAGTATATTTTGCCCATTGCAGATACTTTTGCTTACTGCTTATTGCCTAATCATTTTCATTTTTTCATTCGGATTCATTCCAACTCTCCTGTTTTTGAGAATAGTGAAGATATAAGTGAATATTGCAGTCAACAGTTTTCAAATTTATTCAACGGATATACGCAGGCTTATAATAAGCGTTATGAACGTAAGGGAAGTTTATTTATACCTCGTTTCAGGCGTAAAAGCGTAAATACACCAGATTATTTTATTCAGCTAATCAAATACATTCACCTTAATCCGGTACATCATGGATTTGTGATGCAACCTGATGACTGGAAATTCTCTTCTTATCATTCATACCTTTTTAATAAAACAAGCAAGGTTAACTATAAGGAAGGATTAGAATGGTTTGGAGATAGAAACAACTTTATGAATGTGCATCAGACTGCAATAAGTGAAAAATTTATTTTGGATATGGAACTATAATATCCTTTCAAAAGAATTACATCGATAATATCCCTTCAAGGGTTTTAAACCCTTGAAGGGATAAAGAAAAAAAAATCAAAGCTTTTCCGTTTTTATAACTGTATTAACTCCTTTCGCATTTTGGAGCGAAATGAAATACATCCCTGAAAAGTAATTATTTCCTAAGGTAATTGTTCTCTGCGTTAATAAAGCTTGCTCCACTACTCTACCGGCAATATCTGTAACTGTTAAGCGGGCATTATCCAGTTCCACACTTTCAGAAATACGAAGTGTTATGTTTTGTATAAATGGTGAAGGATAGGCAGCAATAAGGTTTGAATTTTTCAGATCATTGTTAATACCCACCGCTTCCACTATTTCGAATTTATCCAATCCTCCTTCCACTACACTTGAATTATTAATACCAAATGCTGTATCCTTTACCGTCATTATTAACTTCATATTATTGGTAGGAGTAAGATAATTGGCAATGCGGAAAATGCCCGGCACCCAGGTATGATTTGTAGGAGTGGTGGGATATGCTGTTTCAAGCAAAGCAGTAGTGATGCCGTTATCGAGATAAACATGCATGGTATCATCAGCAGGGTTACCGTTAAGCGCTCCGTTAAAATACCAGCGTGAGTATTTTATAACCGGATCAATGTATAGTGTGGCATCAAATGAAGGACTATTGAGTGTAGCTGTTCCAAGATCCACATCATTGGCTGAAGCACTGCCACCCCCGTTATCTGTTACATAACACATCGTTCCGCAGTCACCTGTAACATCATTGCCAGGATTAGAAGGCACTCCGTTTGCGGTGGTTCCCACAGGCACACCACGTTCCCATAAATTACCCGAGGTACCTGAATTGGTCCATCCAAAATCTAAAATAAAATCATCATAATAACCGGGATTAAGGTTAACGATATAAGGTGATCCACCCTGGATGCTGAAATTGCTAAGGCAAATGGTACGATAACCCCATTCACCTGCATCAATATTATAGTTACCCGGAAACATTGTTAAACTGAAATCGCCATTAGCATCAGCATTAACAGGATAGTCGTCTGTAGCGTTATAGATATGCACTATTGCATTTGGTATAGCACTGCCTGTAATAGAATTTTGAACATGACCTGCAAAAGTTACCTGCGCCACAATACTTACCAATTCAACATCAAGATTTGTGAGCACACCATTGGTTAATGAAACATTGCTTATTGTTTTAGGGAAATAACCTGCTTTGGTAAACTGCACTGAATAAGTGCCTGCTGCCGCCAACCCTGTTTTATATTCACCATTCAGCTTGGTTTGCTTGGTGATATTAGGACCAACAATGGTTACTGTAACGTTATTTAATGAAGCACCGGTGGCACTGTCAGTTACAACGCCTTCCAGATAACAGCCGCGGATGTAAGTTGGGGTTAAAACATATAAACCGTTGTTAATGTCGGAAGCTACTATAGTGCCTGAGGGCAAGTAAGGATACACACCCCAGCAGCCATCAAAGCCATTGCCTGCTCCCTGTGCATAAGTATCATAATGCCCTGTTAAAATCATATTACCCGGACGGGCTACATCGTAAATTGCTACACCGTCACGATACCAGGATACTATTTGAAAGTCATTTAAAGTATGTGTGTTGTGTACAATGGATTGCGATCCGGGTGTTACCTGCACACGGTCTAATTCTGTTATGTTGTTGAGATCAGTAATATCATAAGAGGTGAGATAAGAATTGCTTACCTCATCAGTAGTGAAAAGAACAGTGTGCGCATCATTTAACCAGGTATTGTGAGTAAACTGCCCGGGTGTTATTTGAGTAGTTATCATTACAGGGTTTGCTTTGTTACTCACATCAATACAGGAAAAATATCCGCCATAAATATGCCCACCCCACAAGGTATCATTGCTTACATATCCATCATGAATGTATCCACCCGGAGTGTAACCCATATATACAGGGCTTAAGGGATTGGCAAGGTTAAGGATAACTGCAGCACCGCCAAACAAGTTGCTCCCGTATAAATAAGCATAACCTGCATCAATATGTAATGCATGTATATTATCAAGCTGACCTGCAATGGCACCATCGCCTGTGTAATAAGAGGTGGAAATATTGGTGGGAAGATTAGACAGGTCAACAATCTGCAAGCCATTGCCACCTTCAGTAGTTACATAAGCATAGCTAAGATGAGTTTTCACTTCGCGCCAGTTGCTTGGCACTCCGGGCACTGAAAAGCTTATAGCAGGATTGGCAGGATCAGTAACATCTACAATATCTAAACCATCAGAAGTACCTACAAGCGCATATTCATTTCCGAGGTTATCCACATAGCCGCCTATATTGGCTAATTGATTACCGGGATAGGGAATATTAGAACGAAAAGCAATGTTTAATTGCGCAAAGCTGCGGCTGCCTGCAATAAGCAGGATAAGAAGTAAGAGTTTTTTCATGGATTTTTTTGGACTGTGAGAGCCAAATTTATGCAAAAGCCCTGAGACGGAGGTAATGTTAGAGGTAAAACACAGGTTTTTCATAGAAAATTAACTGAACCCGGGTGTGGATTTAAAAATTAAAGCAAAAAAAATCCCGACTTCGCAGCCGGGATTTATTATCGGATTAAGTATGACCTATTAATACGTCTTCATAGTTGATACCGCACTCCACTCACCCGGTATAGCTTTAGCACCAATGGCGCGGCAACGTGCTGAATAGCGTTGGTTGCTTGATAAATCTGTAATAATTGCACTGCGGCTGCCGGTAGTCATAATATGGTCAGTCCAGGTATCAGGATCAGTGTTCCACTGACCAAAATAAATTTCATAAACACGACTGTTTTTAACCCGCTTAAATTTTGCACCCAATGTACCTTCCACTGGACCTAAGGTTAATTCAAAATTAGAAGGAGCAGGTAATATACCGCTTGGTGTTGGTTTACTGCGCACTTCAAAACCTGATAATTCAAATAAAGTAACATCACCATTGGCAATTTCAGAACACGAGTTAGCCATATACGTTAATGTACATTCTAACTTCACACGCGCATCATTTCTTGTAGCAATAGCAGTTTTTGCACCTGTTCTTGCACTTACTGCTGCTACCTGAAAATTGTTAAGATCAATACTGAGTGTACTCATATCCGGGGTAAGATCCGGAAAGCTGGATGCATTAATAGTTAACTGCGACTTTACAAACATTGCATAATCTTCAAATTGTGCATCATTTAACAAACTAAAACCTAAACGGGGTAATACTGGTGTACTTTGTATCATCTTTTGTCTCAACAGTACAATAGAGTTAACTGCCGGATTAGATAGTGTAACGAAAACGTTTTTTAAAGGTTTCAAAAAAAATTACTTTTTTAATAAAAATGAATAAAAACAATCGAAATCTTTATTTATAAAACTGAAAAAGGTATATTGAAAACAGAAAAAGATATATTGAAAAGTAACAATGGTATAACAAATTAAAAAAAAGATATATCGAAATCTGAAATAGATATATCGAAATAAAAAAAAGGAATACCGGAATCTGAAAAAGATATATGAAAACGAATTAAGGTATATGAAAAAGAAAAAAAGATATATGAAAAAGTAAAAAGCGTAAACCGGAATCTGAAAAAGATATATTAAAAAAAGAAATTGTTATAAAGAAAAACAAAATAGATATAGTGAAATGAAAAGTTGATATACAGCAATGAAAAAAAAATATATCAAAAAGCAAAACAGTTATATCGAAATCAAAAATACAATTAGCTTAATGAAAAGAATTAATATTGCGGGCTCACAATAGCCTGCGCACAACCATGATACATACACATGTAAGTAAAAAGCACATGACACTATCCCGGAAAGTGTGTATTCAAGGCAAAACATGCCTATAATTAATTTGTTATGCGCGACTCTTTGGCGACAGTGCAACTTCAACCTGACTGACAAGAAACGAACCGACTGACTTCTTAAAAACTACATTTACAAAATGGCAAACAATACATCCCAACACATTCTAAACACATCAGCAAACCTCTTAGGGTTTTGTCTTTTTGTTATCACCTCTTTGCATGTTACGAACAAAACAGAAACAAGCATTATTGATGAAATCACTTCTGTAATTGCAATTCTGCTTACTTTCTCTTGTATGTTTTCATTTGTCTCCATTAGGACAAGCAATCTCAAAAGAGAACAACGACTTGAAACAATTGCAGATTATTTATTCTTGACATCACTGACAGGCATACTCATAATTATCTTACTCATTACTTTCAACTTTATAAAATAAAATTTCAACTATGAATGTAGATACAAAAAATCTTCTCAAATCGGAGGACGAACAATTAACCAAACTTCAACAAATCGTTCAACAGGCGATTAAGGAGGAAAAACTCATCGTTGAAAATCTTTTACATCAACCAAAGGAAATCATTAGCAGAGGACAAAGCATTTCAGACAAGGTTGCAAGTTTCGGTGGTAGCTGGAAATTTATCATCACTTTCTCTGTTATACTTTCCGTTTGGATTTTGTTCAATACACTTTCTCCTAGGCGAGATGACTTTGACCCCTATCCTTTCATCCTTATGAATTTGGTTTTATCTGCTATCGCTGCATTACAAGCACCAATAATAATGATGAGCCAAAACCGCAAGGAAGAAAAAGATAGGAAGAGAAGTGAAAACGATTACCTCATAAATCTCAAAGCAGAATTAGAAGTGAGAAGTTTGCATCAGAAAATTGATTTGCTTTTAGAAGAACAGATTAAAGTTTTGTTTGAAAGTCAGGCGACACAATTAGAACTGCTGAAAAGTATTGACACAAAATTAAACGCCAGATAGAATGGACTATAAACTTGAGAGGACACATCTTCGTGGCGAGAGTAGAGCAGCGCATAACATAAAGTGACCGTTGCACAACCTCCTTCAGAAACTGAATAGTTTTCTTTATTCCTGATATTTTTTATGGAGCGTTGAGTGTGTGGTTGGTGTTCCTTCGAGGCTGACCGAGAACCTTATTTTTCAAAACAATTCCGATCAGACATTTTAGTTTAAACAACAGCAACATCATGCTGCCGTTTTATATTTATAAATTTTAGTGATATTGTGTGAGAGGCAGTGGAGTAAAAATTCAGCGTTCACTTTTTCTTTTCCTCTTAGATTAAATTTCCTTATTTTTTTGTTTTCTTTTAAATTTCCCCAGATGGGTTCTATGCTGTGCATTCGTTTTCGATAGAGCCCTTTGCCTTGCGGAGTGTTTAACCGCTGTCGGACTTTTTCTCTTAATGGCTCCCGCAATTCTTTATAAATAGAGCGTTTGTTTCCTTTGGTGCAATCATGTTTAAAGTGGCAGGTTAAACATTCATTGGTAGTGTAAACCCGTGCTTGTTGTTTATGTTTTATACTCTTGTTAATCCCTCTGAAATGTAATGCTTTTCCTTGCGGACAAATGTATTGGTCATGCTCCTGGTCATAAGTGAAATTGCTGCGATCAAATTTATCTGCACTCCTTGTTGCCTGAAGGTGTTCTTGCTGATCAGGGATATATGCAGTTATGTTTTGTGCTTCCAGCTTTTCGTAATTATCATACGATGAATAACCACGATCAGCTAATGCTTCTGTTATTTTTTCATTGGTGTTTTCCTGCACCTGTTCAATCAATGGCATCAATTGCGCTTTATCACTTGCTGATGTGCTCACATAAGCACCTACAATTATTCCTTCCAATGTGGTTGCAGCCTGGCAATTATAATTGGAACCAAAACCGCTTTTGTCTTTCATTATGCGTGCATCACCATCGGTGAGGTTACGTTTTTCTTCGTCCTTAATTTGTTCAAGTGCGCTCTGTATTTTTAATCTGAGCACTTGTTTTTGCCTTAGTTCTCTTGGTAGTTCATCACCGCGTAAGTTGCCATGCTCTTTATCTTCCTGCAGGTTTACTTGGTTTGCACGCGCTATAATCATTTGTATTTGTTCTTCTATTTCCCTGAGCCATCTTTGATAACCTTCTCTGTCTTTAGTTCTGCCAGCTGCTGCATTAGGTTTTATTTTTGTGGAGTCAAAAGCAATGGTTCCAACCCTCACCATTTGCAATTGCTGACACACTTTTAATACATCCACAAAACATTTTTTAAAGTATTCAATATTGTCTTTTCTAAAATCATTGATGGTTCTGAAATCGGGACGATACATACTTGCTAAAAACATATACGCTGTATCACTCTCGCATCTCGCTGCTATTTTTCTTCCCGATACCACTCCAGTTGCATAACCATAAATCAACAACTTTATTAAAATTTTAGGATGATAACTTTTTTGTCCTATCTCGCTGTACCGTTCTTCAATCATTGAAGTATCGAACCCATCAACGATTTCATCAATCACTCTTGCTAAATGCGATGCTGGTAGGAAATCTGCAGGCACTAAATGTATCCGAAATAACCGGCTTTCTATTTTAATTGCTCTGTTATCGCCTCATCCATCGGTTTAGTTTTAGTACGATAGCGATGTATTAATTTTCCATTTTCATCTAAAAGAAACTTTTCAAAATTCCATTTGATGTCCCCGGTAAAATCAGGATTGGGTTGAGCAATGAGCCAGGCAAACAGCGGATCAATATCATCGCCTTTAACTGAAACTTTTGCCGCCACCGGAAATGTGACGTTGTAATTTTTAGTACAGAACTCAGCAATGGTTTTATTGTTTCCCGGCTCCTGCTGTCCAAAATTATTTGCCGGAAAACCAATGACCACTAATTTGTCTTTGTATTGCCCGTAAAGTTTTTGCAAACCTTCGAACTGTGGAGTATAACCACATTCGGAAGCGGTGTTTACAATTAATATTTTTTTGCCTTTGTATATTGAAAAATCAATTGGTTTTCCGTCAATTGATTCAGGAGTAAACTGGTAAACACTTTCGCCTGTGGCAAACAATGTTACGAGTATTACAAGAAATGTTTTCATAAATATATTTGAATGATTGTTTTATTTGAAGGGTTTATTTTTTCTCCGTCATTGCGAGGAACGAAGCAATCTGTTTCATAGCGGCAGATTGCTTCTCCCGATAAATATAGGTATCGCAATGACGATACTCGGGAATTAATTGTCGTCTTCACCTGGTTTCATATTAAAAATACTGCCAACCAAATCACTGAACTTAACTGCTGTTTCTAATTTCCTTTTGCTGATCTGCGAGTATTCGGCCAACCCGTGTAAAACAAATTCCATCATCAGTGATAATTCTTTTGCATCACTTGTTTTGGTATAATTCTTTACAACTTCCATTAAGCCACTCACTTTTCGCAATGATTGCTCGTATTCTTTTTGGGATGCAATAGTAATTAAGTCAAGCTCATTTCCTTCACTGAACCAGGCAATGATTTCTGTATAAGGATTTTTAACCTTAGACTTTTTCATCTTTTCAGGATCAGGAAAATATTTAAGAAACTCAGTACGGATTGCTTTGCCGATTAAAGTGAAGGCAACATTTGATATTCCCTCCAGCTCCCCTTCATACACCAGCTCCACTTTGCCGGTGATAGAAGGAACGATTCCATATAAATCGGAAATGTGTGCCACGGCAGTTGGCTCGTTGCTTATCAGCATTCTTCGTTGCACCACGCTGAATAAATTTTCATAAGCTGAAATAGTAAGGCGCGCACTCACCCCACTCTTCTGATCAATGTATTCGCTCTTGCGTGCTTCAAAAGCAATCTGTTCAATTAACCTTGATAAGAGTGGCGAAATGGTAATGGCATTTCTCTGGTCATCTGCAATGCCTGCTTCCTGTGCTGTGATGGCTGCAGAGGTTTCAATTGTTTTTGGATAATGCGTTAATATCTGGCTGCCGATGCGATCTTTTAATGGTGTAACGATAGAACCACGGTTAGTATAATCTTCAGGATTGGCTGTGAAAACAAATTCGATATCCAACGGCAATCTCAATTTGAAACCACGAATTTGAATATCTCCTTCCTGCAGAATATTAAACAAAGCAACCTGTATGCGTGCCTGCAAATCGGGCAATTCATTAATAACAAAAATGCATCGGTGAGAGCGTGGTATCAATCCGTAATGTATCACTCGCTCATCCGCATAAGATAATTTCATTGCAGCTGCTTTGATGGGATCAAGGTCACCAATCAAATCAGCAACAGAAACATCAGGCGTAGCTAATTTTTCTGTATAACGATCATGGCGGTGCAGCCAGCTAACGGGAGTATCATCTCCCAACTCAGATACTTTATCATGTCCATAACGTGAAAGAGGTAGCAGCGGATCATCATTGAGCTCGCTTCCTTCAATAACAGGAACATATTCATCCAATAAATGAACCATTAACCTGCTCAAACGTGTTTTAGCTTGTCCGCGTAAGCCAAGAAAAATTACATTGTGTTTAGAAAGAATTGCGGTCTGCAACTGAGGAATAACAGTTTCTTCGTAGCCTTTTATTTCTGCAAATAATGGTGAACCGTTTTTTAGCGCATCTATTAAATTGTCTCTCAACTCTACCTTAATGCTCTTCGGTTTATAACCACTTCTTTTAAGCTCTCCTAAAGTTTTTATTTTCTCTTTACCCATAAATATTTTCTAATAACAATTTTAACAATATAACAATTCAACAATTATTTATCTCACTGTCTTCCTTCTATTCCTGATATAATCTTCAAACATAAACTCCCCCAACCCATTCAACGAACTATAAAATGCGCGACCGTTATTTATTCTGGTAAAGTCACGCACAAATGCCTGAAGGTATGGATCCTGTGCTATCATAAATGTGGTGATGGGGATGTTTAAGCGCTTTGCCTGTCCTGCTAAATTCAAAACGTTATTAATTATTTTTTTATCCAGTCCAAAACTGTTTTTATAATAACGAGCTCCTTCTTTTATGCAAGAGGGTTTGCCATCAGTGATCATAAAAATTTGTTTGTTCGGAGTTTTTCTTCTCCGCAATAAATCCATTGCCAACTCTAACCCGGCAGAAGTATTGGTATGATATGGCCCTACCTGTAGATAAGGCAAATCTTTTAACTGAATAGGATAAGCATCATCACCAAATACTACAATGTCCAGCATATCTTTAGGATAGCGTGTGCGGATTAATTCCGCCAAAGCCATTGCCGTTTTTTTTGCAGGTGTGATGCGATCTTCACCATATAGAATCATGCTATGTGAAATATCAATCATCAACACCGTTGCATTAAAAGTTTTGAATTCGCGTTCCTGCACTTCCAGATCATCTTCATTCATTTCAAAATGATCAATGCCATGATTGATTTGAGCATTGCGAATGGAATCAGTAAGATTGATCTGATCCATCGTGTCACCAAACTGAAATGGTCGCAAGTCAGCGCTCATCTCATCACCCTGACCTGTCTTAAAAGTTTTGTGGGATCCTTTACCTGATTTACGCAGCTTGCCAAAAATTTCTTCCAATGATTTTTGTCGGATGGTTTGTTCTGTTTTAGGAGTGATGGAAAAATTTTCGTTTTCATCTTCTTTCAGGTAACCTTTTTCCTTCAGGTCGTTGATAAAATCTCCCATACCGTAATCAGGATTAGTAAGATTGTATTGACGATCAAGCTCAGTTAACCAGCTCAAAGCTTCACCGGCATCACCGGCAGTATATTGCAAAAGCTCAGTGAAAAGATTTAACATCTTATCATAAGTGGTGCCTTCTGGCGGAGGAGTGAATTTTGCGAAACGGAGTCCTAACATGTAATGATAAAGTAAATCGTAATGAAAGAAAGAAATTTATTATTCAACGATAAATTTAACTGTATTTGCCTCAATATTATTATTGATCAATTGTAAAAAATAAATTCCATTCACTAAATTATTTCTATTCAACAGGTAATTTTCTCCATTCAATTTATCTGTTTTAATAATTTTTCCAAAACAATCGTAAATTTTCAGTTCAGCATTTTCAAATTTATTGCCAACTGTTAATGTGGAAAATAAATTAAACGGATTTGGTGTTAAATAACATGAATACGTCTCAGGAGAAAAATGCTTAATGGAAGTGATGAGTTCGCAATTAGTACCCGCATTGGGATAAAGTGTAATTCCATTATTAGAGAAACAGGATAATGTTGCGTCATAAGCATCTATAATAGCATTACCGGGAGATAATTCTAATAATCCATAAGTTGAGCCGATTCCTTCGATTATTGAAATGGAATGCAGCGAATTTATATTCCATCTTTTGCGGTAATTACCACCAATTAAAATTGAATCAATAGAATTTACAACATCATTGGGTGAAGCAAACGATTGTGTAAAACCTGTAACGGTATCTCCAACCTGCAAATCGAAATCATAAAGTAATTCTTCAGTAATACTTGCGGGGGGAATAATAAAAACTTTTTTATTTAAAATATCCTGTCTGATAGAACCCGCATAATGACCAGGAATTGTCCAGCTTCCATTGATGCCACATCCACCGTTTGTTACAATTACTTCAGATGGAACTTCCAGCATATGATATACGATTCCGTTAATCAAAGTATCATTTGTAATATGATAAGAATACGAATGCGTCCACCAGTCAAATGATGTGATACTGCACGACTGGATTGAACTGATATTCCAAATAGCAGATGAATCAGGAAACGGGTGGTAAACAAAAGTTTGACCATTTACATCCAATTCAACAAGCAGGAAAATTAAAACATATAGTTTTTTCATAGCCCTAACCTTTAAGAGAATTTGATTAAAAAGTTCTTGTAAAGTTAAGCCTATTACAGCTTAAGCGGAATATATAAAATATTCCGTCTTAGTAGAAACGCAAGCCTCCATCCTATTAACGTGCTTTGATTATTTACTTAAAAATATTTTTCAACTGATCTTTGGCTTTTTGCTCTGCTTCTTTTTTCAACCTGTCAGTTTCTGCTTTAGCTTTAGCTTCTGCTTCTTTTTTTAAACGATCAGATTCTGCTTTTGCTTTGTCTTCTGCTTCTTTCTTTAAGCGATCTGTTTCAGCCTTTGCTTTGTCTTCTATTTCTTTTCGTTTTTTATCAATCTCTTCTTTGGCTTTGTCTATTACCTGGTCAGTTATTTTCTTGCCTGCATCTTTCAATCCTGTTCTCACCGTAGGATTATTAACGGTGCCGCCAATTAATACATCAATATTTACTTTATCACCCAAACTCAGATTAGCCCCTTTACTGTTTGCCTGTGCCAGCAATCCGTTGATAGCACCTGTAGCCTGTGCCGGAAGTTTGTTGGTTGGTATATCCAGATTTAACACATAATCTATTGTCTGATCAAAACCGTTTGATCCCTGGATTTTTGTTTTAATACCCTGGTTGATGGCTTCGAAGGGTTTTACATTTACTCTTCCATCAGCAAAGCTAAAGCTGAGATTAATATTGCTTAAGCTTAACTGTTTATATTGATCCATCTTTAAAGCATCAGCAAGCTTAACCAAAGGAGGGAAACTACTTACCACCACATTACCTGTAGTTAATTTTCCATCACCTGCCAATGAAGTGAGCACCGGTTTCATATGCTGATCAAGTTTGCTTCCGAAATTCATTGTGGTGCCAAATGTTCCTACGCATCGTTCTGCAATAGGAGCCATTGTTTTAACGGTGCTAAATGTTTTGGCGGTTTGCTGAATGTCGAAGTCTTTAATATTAATATCAAAATTCATGAGCGCACTTTTTTTATCTACATAAGTATAAACACCACTCACGTTCATGTTACCGCCAAGCGTATTCAGATTTAAATTATTAAGACTTATTTTTTGATCACGAATAGTTACTGTGCCTTTCACCTGTTCCATTGCCCAGTTGTCATACAACAGTTTGCTGAGTGCTGCATTCAAAACAAAATCAATGTTAGCTGGCACTTCAATCAGGCTTAATGCAGAAGTATCAGATGCAGTTTTGTTTTCAGCCGTATTATCCCCGGTAAATTCATTCAGGTCAATAAGCGTTGAACGCAGATTAAAGTTTCCTTTCAATGTTTGTTTTTTGAAAAAGTAAGCAAACAGATTATCAATGGTCCCGTTTGCATTAAAATCGCTTTTGCCCATACGTGCATCAAAATTGCTGAGTGTAACATTGTTCGGATTAAATGTTAAACCACAGGTGCGTATGTCAACACCCTGCGGATATTCTTTGCTTTTATAATTGAAAGCTGTAAGGGATAAATTTCCTGCAGCATTAAAATTTTCAAAACGTTTTTGTTCAATGGCACTCATTCGCCCTTTGAAGGATGCATCCACATTCATCAGTCCACTCATGGTTGTGCCTGCTTCAAGCGGAACAACTTTGCCCAGGTTGGCGAAGTTTACTTTTCCTTTTACAGCACCATCCATGTTTGCATCACTAACGGGTGTTGATACTTTAAGTCTTGCATCAAATGGCTCACTACCCACTTCAACATGCAAATGGCTCAGATCAATCAAAGTATGATCAGGAACGCCATCAGCATTGTTAACCGAAAGATTCATCTGTACATTGTTAACAGCAGTTGGCAGAGCAGGATATTGAAACATTCCATTCTGTAATTTTAAAACCAAACCAAAGCCCGGCATTTGTTTTTCATTATAAATCCCTTTAACAAAACCATTGAATTCAAGCGTGCCTGATGATTTCAAATCTTTAAAGTCTTTGCTATAGACACCGGGTATCATGGAAACAAAATTCTTGAAATCATTTTTACGTGCATTGAATTTTAAATCCATGGTAATATCATCAGCAGGCATTGCAAGAAAACCATCAAAACCCAACACCAGTTCATTGAGTGATAACTCATTTTCTTTAAATGTGTATTTTGAAGTTATCATGTTCATGTCAAGATCGGCTTTTAATTGTGTGCGGACTTCGTGCAGGTATTTAACTCCTCCATACCAGAGGTTAACCGCATCGGCAGTGGTGTTGGTGGTAAGCATAAAAATATCCAGCGTAAAATCGCCTTTGCCATTATGGTTCAGGTTATTCATTGACATGCTGAATCCCATGGATGCATCATCATAGCTGAGTATTCCATTTTCGATACTATACTTCTTTAATGCAATTTTAAAATTACTTTGTTCTGATGTAGCTTTTGTTGAGTCGGCTGAGGGTTTCATAATATCCCAGTTTGCTTTTCCGTTTTTTAAAACGAGCAGATTGATGTAAGGCTTAATCAAACTGATGCCTTCAATGGAGATTTTATCTCCTTTAATCACGCTCATTATATCAACAGTGGCGCTCAATTCTTCAATGGCAGTGAGCGTGTCGCCTGCAAACTCATTCACCCCAATCACATTGATATTATTTAATTCAATAGTAAAATCAGGAAAGCTACGTATCAGTGTCAGGTCAAACGATTTGAAATCAACTTTTGCATTTACATTTTTATTGATCTCGGTTTTCACCATGCTGATGATCTTGTCTTTATAAATAATTGGCAACACCACAGCCGCAATCAACAGCAAAACAAAAATAGATACTACGATGAGAATGATTTTCTTTAGCATAATGCTTTTATTAAAGTTTGTACAAAATTAGGTGGTTTGGATTATTTCAATTATTCACCATTGCAGTAATTGATTTTAGTTTCTGGGATGTATAAAAAAAAACTGCAGCCGTTACGACTGCAGTTTTTATTAAAATTATTTGAAATTACTAAGGAGCAGTAAAATCGAAAGTAGTAGAAGCTCCCAGGGTAACAGGTAATTTACTCCAGGTTTCAACACCATTTCTAGAGATAACTGCAATATAATAACTACCACCATTCAAGGATGAAGGGAAATTAACTTGTGACCAACCATCAGTACCTAATACTACATTTTGAGTGGAAACAAGTAAAGTAGGATCCTGACTATCGTATAATTTAACCGTGATAGTATCGCATACTAACGGATCAATTCCAACACCTGCATTTAATAATACAGGTTGCATACTATTGCCACCCATATAAAATCCTTCTATAAATACCCGGAGATTTAGAACTGCATTTCCACAAGAGATAACATCCACTTCCATAATACCGGTTGCAGAACATCCATTTGAATTGGTAACTGTTACAGTATAGGTAGTATTTACAGCAGGACTTACAGTAATACTTGCCGTATTACCAACAATGTTCATATTATTATCAATCCAACTATAAGTAGCATTGGGTCCACCACCTGAAGCTGTCAACATAATGTTAGAACCACTGCATATATTCACAGGACTTGAGGTTGTATTGACAGCAGGATCCACAATTCTGATCATACCTCCCATGAACTGGTGTTTGTCGCACTGATAATAAATTGTATCTGGTGTTGTTGCTCCGGGAGTATAAGTTAAAGGAACTGTGTTTGGCTCATCGCCCACTACCAATGTACCCGGAATAGAATCAGGATCATTGCCATTAGTTCCACCAATAGAATTTGTAGTAAGATAAAACTTATGTATTGAACCCGTAAGGATATTAAATGTATAGGTAACACCACGAACAAGTGTAAGTGTTGGTGTTTCATTTCCATCAATCCAATAATCTTCTGCCGGGTTATTGGGATTATTTGACGGTGGAAGATCAACTACCTGGAAGGAAGTTTGAGAAACAGCAGGACTAAATGCATTGATAACCGGTGTAGGTGTATTGTCTGTATGATATGGACCTGTTACCGGATCACAACCATCTGTAGTACAAGCATTGTTGTCATCTACGCTAATTGGAGTGTGTGTAATAATTCCTGTTGCGGGATCACAAGCGTCTGTTGTACAAACATTGTTATCGTCAACACTCACAGGAGTATGTGTAATGGTACCTGTTGAAGGATCGCATGCATCAGTTGTACAGGCATTGCCATCATCCGTACTTACAGGATTATGGAATACTCCTGTTACAGGATCACAACCATCTGTTGTACACGCATTACCATCGTCAACTGTTATTGGTGTATGATATACACCAGTTATAGGATCACAGCCATCTGTTGTACAAACATTGTTGTCGTCAACACTCACAGGAGTATGAGTAATATTTCCGGTTGAAGGATCGCATGCATCAGTTGTACACACATTGTTATCATTCGTATTCACCGGATTGTGGAACACTCCTGTTACAGGATCACAACCGTCAGTAGTACATGCATTGCCATCGTCCACTGTTATAGGAGTATGATATACACCAGTTATAGGATCACAGCCATCTGTTGTGCAAACATTGTTATCGTCAACACTCACAGGAGTATGAGTAAT
>JANLUX010000090.1:0-8905 GCA_031363705.1 Bacteroidota bacterium | reverse complement strand
AGAATCCTTACTTTGTTTATTTTTTTGTGGATGCCACCACCAATCAACCAAAAGCCAAGCAAGTATCCCTGTTGCCGGTTATTCCAAGCATCTCTTACAACTTTAAATTTTAATCAAGATGAAACTGAAATATTGTATATCCATCATTCTTCTCAGCCTGGTTATTTACGCCTGTCAAAAGGAAATAACAATTGACATTCCACCTGATCACAACAAGAAAGTTTTTATTGAAGGAATGTTGTACCCGGGAAAACGTCCGCAGATTTACATTAGTAAGAGCCAACCGTTTTTTAGTAAAGATGTAACTCCGCAGGAAGTTTTCGCACGAGGTGCAGTTGTAAAAATATCTGATGGATCAACTGTTGATAACCTGTTTGCAGATTCAACTTTTAATAAATTCAGATGTCGCTGGGAACCTTTTTATGGTGGGAGCATACTTCCGGTACATGGAAAAACTTATAAACTGGAAATAACTTTTGAAGGGAAAACCTATACTGCCAGTACCACTATTAATCAAAGAGCTGTAACCATTCAATCAATAAAATACACCGATGCATTTTATGATATTTATGGCGGACATGACGGTGTGATTATCAACATAACTGATCCCGTTGGAAAAGGAGATTATTATCGTTTTCAAATGAACAGGATGATTGACACTACCGTGCACCATGCACACGTGTTAGATGTTTTTGTTAATACCTGTACACAACCCGGTGAAATATTTCCGGTAAAAGATGTTGGAAGAGTGGTGTTCACAGATGAAAATGTTGATGGACAAAACATGGAGATGTTGATTGAAGTTACTTATGAATACAACCAGGGAGATACCGGGTGGGTTTTTATACAATCACTTGATAAAAACTCCGCTGAGTTTTATAAAGACCTCGATGATCAGTTACAAGCCATCCAAAATCCATTTGTCGAACCAGTGTTTATCAATACAAAAATAGAAGGTGCAATGGGAGTGTTTGGCTCTGCTGTATTATCGGATTCTGTACTGTTTATTTATCCACAGGATAATCCGTGATATGTTTCACGTACTTGAAGCACGCTTTACTATTCCCAACTTTTCAAATAACAAAATGATGTAATACACCGGATCAATCTCATACCACTTAACACCGAAATTAATATCAGAAGGATATTTATGATGATCGTTGTGATATGATTCGCCTAACATCAGAATATCAACAGGTAATAAATTACGCGCTGTATTATTCATCGTAAAATTTCTGTAACCGTATTTATGCGCAAACCAATTTATAACAGCTCCATGTAATGGTCCCATCACTATGGTGAATGGCAACAGGATAAAAAGCCATGGTGAACTTGCATAAGTAATATATATGGCAGTGTAAATAATCACCCACATGATTCTTGAAAACCAAGACTCGGCAAAACGTTCAAACAGTGGCCATGAAGGAATATTCTTTGAGAAACGATCTTCTGTGGGAACAGTTCCATCCAAAATACCTGCATAAAACTTTTTGGTGTGCCACATAAATGAAAAAATATTATTAAAATATTTTGGTGAGTGAGGATCTTGCTCGGTATCAGTGTAAGCATGATGCATTCGGTGCATAATTGCATAAGCACGTGGACTGAGATAAGAAGAACCTTGTCCGATATAAGTGATAATAAAAAATACTTTCTCCCAAAATTTAGACATTGTGAATGCCCTGTGTGATGCGTAACGATGATCAAAAAAAGTTTGACCAAATAATGAGAAATACCAATGTGCTGCAAAAAATAAAATAATGATCATGATAAATTAAATGCTTTAAATATGTTTTTTTATTGAATAAATTTTATGTTTTCTTTTTATTTTTATTTCCAAAGTTTCTTTTGCCTGATTTCTTTTTAAATGCTGTGGGATCATAAGCAGGCGTTTCTCCTAACTGTGCAGGAACAGCAGCTTTCTTAACCGGCTTTCCTAATAAATTTTCAATCTGCAAAAATTTGCTTTGTTCTTTCTGGTTCACAAAAGTAATTGCTTCTCCTTTTGATTTGGCTCTTGCCGTTCTGCCAATGCGATGAATGTAATCTTCTCCATCATGCGGTACATCATAATTAATCACAAGGTCAATATCCTGTATGTCAATTCCGCGCGAAAGTACATCAGTTGCAACTAAAATTCGTGTGCGTCTGTTGATAAAACCGGCCAATACTTTTTCTCTTTCTGATTGTTCAAGATCCGAATGTATTTCTTCCACCGAAAACTTTGCACGTTTCAATTCCCGTGTTAGTTGTTTCACATTATCCTTTGTTGAACAGAATATCAACACAGTAGGAAAATTTTTTTCTTTTAAAATAAAATTAACCAGCGGAATTTTCTGCGCATCATAAACAATAAATGCTTCCTGCGTAACATTTTCAGCGGGCATCGAAACAGAAATATTTATCTCTTCAGGATTATGCAGTATCTGGCGTGCAAGCAACCGCATCTTTTGCGGCATAGTTGCAGAGAACAAAAGATTCTGTCTCTTTTTTGGAAGAAAAGAAATGATGCGCATGATGTCATCATTAAAACCCATGTCTAACATCCGGTCAGCTTCATCCAATATCAGGTACTTTAATTCTTTCACCTGCACATAACCCATATTCAGATGACTCAGCATTTTTCCTGGTGTGCAAATCACAATGTCAGCCCCATGACTCAATGCTTTTTTCTCTGTTTCAAATGAACTGCCATCACCTCCTCCATAAATTGCAATAGAGCTTAACGGAGTAAAATAAGAAAGACCATCTAATTGTTGAGCAATCTGCAAAGCAAGCTCACGTGTTGGAACAATGATCAATGCATGGATATGATCATCCTGAACTTCCGTAATTATTTTATGAGTGATTGGGAGTAGAAATGCAGCCGTCTTACCCGTGCCCGTTTGCGCGGATGCAATCAAATCTTTACCGGCTAATATTATCGGAATCACCTGTTCCTGAACCGGTGTGGCATGATCAAAACCTATAGCATCTATTCCCTCCAATAATTTAGGATGAAGACTGAATTCTTTAAAGTTCACTTAGGATATTTAAATTTAGACTGCGAAAGTAGAGGTTTGAGTTTGTATTTAGGATGTAGATGAAAAATAGAGATCATAAATCAATGAACAAAATTAGCTGTTCGAACTAAATCAACACAAACCGAATAGAATATTGATATCATAAACCAAAATGGTGTGCCTCACCTTTTTCTAAGCTGGAAAGATTAAGCAATACTTTTGGAACTATCAGCTTCAAAATTTCCAGATCACTTTTATGAGAGTCCTGCACTACAATAATTAAATTGTATTTTTTTAGATTTTGCTGGTATTGTAAATTTTTATCAATAGTAACAAACACTTCAAACCCGTCTTTAATTGTAGCACTCAAAAGCATTCCGTTTGTCATACTGTTCCACCCCAAATCAGAGACAGTGCTTACCAAGTGTCCAGTAAATTCCTTTTTGATATCTTCAGGAAGACACTCGTCTATCAATATTTTCATAAATAACCGCGGTTGAGTTAAGCACATTTTCAGCTAACTGCAAAATAGCAATTGCCTGTTCTTTTTTTACGGAAGGAAATTGTTCCAAAAATACTTGCAGGTTATGACCGGCTTCAATAAAATCGAATAAATTTTTAATAGGTACCCGTGTTCCGTTAAATACCGGCATACCACTTAACACTTCGGGGTTGATAGAAATAATTTGATTCATTTTTTCTCAAAGTTAGCAATTAGATTATTTGAATGCGATATAATAACAGTTTCAAAAATTTTAATGGCATACATATTTAGTTCTTAATTCTGTTACTAAAAATTATCTGTCATGAAACAAAATCAAAATTCTCCTGATTCAAAAAAAGAAAATAAATCTTCTTCTAAAAAAGTGCCTTCTGACAGAGATACTTTAACTGAAGAAGAAACAAAACGAAACGAGGAAGAAGAAAAAAGACGCAGATCACAAACTCCAACAGGCAATGAACGAAATTCACAAGGTGGAGTGTGGCAGGGACCGGATACTGTGCCTGATGAAAACAGCCAGCAAAGTATAGAAGGATATAACGCTCCCGATAAACCATTTTAAAAAGCTGTTTTCCGGAATACCAGGTTACTTTTGTTGTAGTAAATCACACGCTAAATATTTGTGATTTAAATTTGTGCAATTATGAGCACAGAAGAAAAAATATCTTTCCTTGAGAATGATTTTCCAAAATTTTTACAAACCCTTGATGCAAATGCAAAAGGTAAATGGGGAGTGATGAATGCGCAGCAAATGGTGGAGCACATGAGTTATTCCTTAAGAAATGCGAATGGAAAATCCCCTAAAAATATTGTTACTCCCTCAGAGCATCTTCCTAAGTATAGAGAATTCATGCTGAGTTATAAACCATTTAAAGAGAATACAAAAAACATTGAGCTTCCTGATATACCACCTCCTGTAAAACAATCTTCAATGAATGATGCGATTGCAGAAATGAAACAAGAATGGAATGATGTTAAAGAAGCCTATAAAAGCAACCCTGAGAAAACTATTACAAATCCTTTTTTTGGTGATTTGAATTTTGAAGAACAAATACATCTTTTGCATAAACATGCAATGCATCATGCGAGGCAGTTTGGATTTGAGTGAGCGCCTAAAGAGTAATTATTTTTTTCTTGCAGGTTGCTTATTGGTTACAGCCGGTTGAACTTTTGCCGGTACAAAATTACTTTTCACTTCCTTCCCAATATCAATAAAAGTTTTGAAGTTGAGCGGAAATTCTAAAAACACGTGCAACACACTCAGGAAAAATAAAAACTTCAAACCGGTTTCATAATCTTTAGCATAAATACCAATTGCAATTAACCATATAGCCAACGTTCCAACCAAATATTTTTTTTCTACCTGGTGCCATTTGATGATGGATGTTTTGCTGAACCAGTTAAGGTAATGATAGGTGTAGGCAAAGGCAATAAAGCGCATTACTTTGTATCCATTGTCAGAATTAAAAATTGTTGAAATAGATTTTTGGTCAAATGCTGCAAGATTTTCCAGTTGAAAAACATTGATCAGGTAATGATTGAGAACCGAAAAATCGCGATAGCTGTTTTTAATATAATCACCAACTATATAATGGGAAAAATCAGGTTGAATATAAAAGAAGCTGAGCGCACAGGCTACAAAAACAATTAGAGAAATGTATGCTGAAGCGCTTTTACTTTTTAAAGCTCCGTAAAGAATAAAGGAACCTGTAAAAACAAAAACATGAAGTATGGTCGGAAGAAAAATCAGAAAGAAAATCAAATAAAATTGTGATGTATTAAATGCAACTCCTATCAAAAAGGCGATAAATATTGCCAGGATTTTAAGGTAAACATTTTTCAATAAATAAAATGCTAATGCACTCACAAATGCAATATATGGCGCATACATATTCCAGGTGGTGAAGCCCTTAAATCCAAAATATCCCAATGTCCCAAAAACGCACAACAATATCAGCCAGAGATAATCATATTTTCCTTCTACAAAATAATTGCGCTTATGCAACCAGCTTATCTCAGTCAGGTAATGCAAAGGACCAAGTATAGCGTAAGAAAATAAAAACAGCTCGAAGGGAATGATGAATGCAACTACGCATGATAGGAGCATCAAACCAATATTAAGAAGATTAAGATTCCGGGTCGTCATGTGTATTTTGGGAGAACAATTTTACGATTTAATTTTGAGCTGAAGGGTAAAGTCACTTCTTAAACTTTACATATCAGGGATAAAAAATTTACAGCAGCAAAATATATAGCTGTAATTTAGCAGGCATCATAAAATCGAGAGCATGAATAAATTTAAACTGACTTTAGTTACGCTTGTTACCCTTTCCGCAATCCTGTTTTTATGTATCAGGAATTCTAAAAACGAACCGAAGGATTACAAAGAAAAAGAAGAGAAAGGAGAAGCAGCGGATGCATTAGGCAACTGGATGGAGCAAAGGATGTATCCGGGCAATACATTGCCTGTAAATTCGTATCAAGCTGCATTTCAAAGTTTACAGCAACAAAAGCTTCAACAGTCTCAATCATTTCCGGGACAGTGGACATCAATTGGTCCGAAAAATTTTGGAGGAAGAACCTTATGTCTTGCATTTAACCCACAGAATTCTCAAACCATTTATGCAGGTGCTGCTTCAGGCGGTTTATGGAGAAGTCATACAGCAGGATTAGGAGCCAATGCGTGGCATCCTGTTCCGCTTGGGTTTCCTGTGATAGGTGTTGCTGCGATTGCCATCAATCCGAATGACAGCAACACAATTTATATTGGAACAGGTGAAGTTTATAATTATCAAAACACAGGAACCGGTTTCGCAATTCGAACAACACGCGGTACTTATGGAGTGGGAATTTTAAAAACTACTGACGGAGGTTCGACATGGACTCAGATTCTTCCCTGGCAATTGAGTGATTTACGCGGAGTGCAGGATATTATCATTAATCCTCTAAATCCTAATACAGTTTTTGCTGCAACTACTGAAGGAACATATAGAAGCCTTGATGCAGGTGCAACATGGATCCAAGTTCAAAATGTTTTGATGGCGACAGATATTAATTTCATGCCTAATGATACTTCTGTAATGTTATTGGCTTCGGGAAATTCTTTCAGTTCAAACAGCGGAATTTATCGTTCAACAAACGGAGGAGATTCATTTACAAAAATTACTGCGGGCTTGCCTGCATCGTTCTCTGGAAAAACATTAATTGATTTTTGTAGAACACAATCGAATATTGTTTATGCAAGTATTGCAGATCAACTTGCCGGGATTGGTTTATACAAATCATCTGATGGAGGAATGAGTTGGACTGTTATGAATAATACAACTAATTATCCATCCTACCAGGGATGGTATTCTCATGATGTTGCGGTTCGTCCTGATAATCCGCAGCAAGTTTTTTGCGCAGGAGTGGATGTGTTTTTCTCCGCTAATAGTGGTGTTTCTCTTAACCAGGTTTCCTATTGGTACAATTGGGATTTCAATGCAACAACCATTGGTGGAGTAGAAGGATTGCCCGATTACGTACATGCTGATATTCATCATATTTATTATCATCCTGCCAACTATGATGAGATTTATTTTGCAACTGACGGAGGAATATTCAGAACAACGGATAACGGTGCAACGTTTGAAGGTTGCAATGGCATGTACCAGACACAACAGTTTTATGCTAACTTTTCCAATTCATCACAGGATTCACTGTTCGCTATCGGAGGAATGCAGGATAACGCAACTGCAGTTTACGAAGGTAACCTGGGATGGAGAAGAGTGATTGGTGGTGATGGAGTTTCTACTGCAATTGATCCAACGGATGACAATATTGTGTTTGGCGAATCTCAAAACCTTAACCTGTTACGGTCTGATGATCACGCTTTCAGTTTTAATAATCTTTCAGTTCCTGCAGCCAATGTCACAAATTTTGCCGGACCATTTGTTTTATGTAATTCAAATACAAATGTGCTGTATGCCGGAAGGGATATAGTTTTTAAATCAGTTAACGGGGGCTTCAACTGGTCTGCAACCAATGGCGGAGCGAGCCTGGATGGTAATCCTGTTTTGGTTTTAGAAGCTTCACGCACAAACGAAAATTTAGTTTATGCAGCAACTTCTCCTGTGATTCTTGCACAAGTTAATTTGTACAAAACAACAGATGGAGGAAACAACTGGACAGATGTAACCGCTGGTTTACCCAATAGATTTATAATGGATATTGCCATTGATCCATTTAATAATCAAATATTGTATGCGGTTATTTCAGGTTTTGGAACTGATCATATTTTTAAATCAACGGATGGTGGTACAACATGGAATGCAAGCAGTGCAGGTTTGCCTGATGTTCCTACAAACACTATATGTCTTGATCCGCTTAATCCAAACATAATTTATGCAGGAAATGATTTAGGTGTGTTTGCATCTACAGACGCTGGTTCAACATGGACAGATTTTAATGATGGATTGTATGATGCAACTTTTGTTATGGATATCTCTGTCTCTCCCGTTAACAGGAAATTAAGATTAGCAACTCATGGAAAAGGAATTTATGAAAGACCGATGTTGCCCATTACTGTTGGTTTAACTGAATCATTGAAAAATGTTTTGCGGGTTAAAGCATTTCCAAATCCAGTGCATGAACAAACGACAATCTATTTTACTTCTTTACCACATGAAAATATTAATATTGATTTATATACTATGAAGGGAGAGCTTGTTAAAACAATCAGGGAAAAAAGCAAACTGTCTTCACATGAAATAAAATTAAACATGAGTGCATTTGCTCCCGGAATTTATTTATTGAAGGTGGAAGATGGTGAAGGGAAAAGTAGTGTTATTAAACTGGTGAAGGACTAACAAGTTTTTATAAATCATTTATTAAATGATAATTGTATTTTAAAATAATATCACATTCATTGGTAATTAAAGTATCATTTCATCTAACCGTACTCAACAGTTAAATAGAAAAAAAATTATTTGCAGAAACAAAGAATGTTTTTGCCGTGCAACCTTTTGCTGCAATTCAACATCTTATGCATTATGAAAACTAATTTTCATTTACATAATTTGAAAAACATCCAGCCACATGAAAAAAATAATTGTAACAGTCTGTTTAATCTTATCAGAATTTATTTTGCTGCCTGAAACATCTTCCGCCAGTCACCTCGCAGGTGCTGAGATTGAATATGTGTACCAGGGAATTACAAATTCTTATTTATTCAGATTAAAAGTATACCGAGATTGCAATGGCATCCCCTTTCAGCTAGGCGGATTTGAAGATGTTCTTTGTATATCATCTGCATCTCTTAATTTTTCTGTGGACACACAAATGACTTTACTTTCACAAACCACCATACCAAATTCACCGTGTCTTACAATACCGCCAGCAAATTGCAACCCTACTACGGGAG
>JANLUX010000086.1:0-16404 GCA_031363705.1 Bacteroidota bacterium | reverse complement strand
CAGAACGGTTTACGTTGCAGTTTACACCCACCATGGTACATCGCAATTTTGTTGACTCTATTAATTTCAGGCATGATGTGTATGCGCTTGGATCGGCAGCACGATTGAAATTAAATAAACGGATTGCCATAGTAGCAGAACATTTTTATGTGTTTCCCGGAAGTTCAAATGATAAAATTTATACTAATTCATTATCCTTAGGGTTTGATATTGAAACTGGCGGACATGTTTTTCAATTACATTTTACTAACTCTCTAGGCATGAACGAACGAGCATTCATCACGGATACAGATGGAAAATGGGATAAAGGTGATATACAGTTCGGGTTTAATATTTCAAGGGTTTTTACTGTTGTGAGAAAAAAACAGTAATTAAATACTCCTTTCACTTATTCGCAAATATTTTACTCAGGTATTATTTTCAATTTTTATTAAAATGTTGAGAAGAAAATAAGTTGCAAGACAATTTAAAAACTACATCTTCGCTCCTGCTAATGATTTAGCGAATTTTCAACTTGCCTGATCGCGGTTCCTGATTTTGCGCAACCACTCAGTGATTATAAACAAAAAGAAAAATATTAAAATAATAATTAATAACATTGCAAAAAATTTCGAATAAATAATTTCTAATCCATAAAACGTGCCGAATCAAAATGAAAGTATTGTGGGGGCACTTTTTTTTAAAATTTAAACAAGTATGAAATATGTAATTTTTGAAAATGATCACCTGAAGGAAGTTAACCACATGAAATACCAGCACTGGATGGAAACTGAAGCTGGTAATGTTACGCTTCCTTCCTTCACAGAGGTAAAAGACAATATAACTTATACCATTGATACTGACTTTCATGGAGCATTTGAAGAAGAGGAAGCGGTACGTCCTTTTATTTTATTCTATGCTGTTAATGATGAAACCAATGTCGAACATTATTATTCAATGCAAGAAATGTACCTCAGGCGCCAGCAATTAATAAATGAAGTGCAGCTTAAAGTTGCATAAGTACTGCCTGAATTTTTTTAATTAATCTTTCCAATACATTTTCAAAAATCCCTCATCACCGAAGAGTGGATCTTTTTTTGGAACAGGTGTGCTTTTTATTTTTTCAAGAGTTGATTTTAATTCTTTGGCTGTTCCGTAATTCATATCATAGTCCTTGGCTTGCGGATAAGCACTAACACACAAAAAATCATCTGAACAACTTTGGCACTTATGCCCCACTCCTGCAGGCAATATAATTACATCTCCTGATTCCAGACTAATCTTTCTTCATTTGGTCCACCCAAAATAACTGAGGCAGTACCCATGCAGACTGCCATGCATTCATGTGTGTTGCTACAAACAATTTCATATTTGCAATCACGCTTTTTGCAGGATTGCAGTTTACTGTACTTGCTCAAACAACAACTCCTGCCACTCAGAATACAGGTGTTAACAAAACACAGTCAACGGAATATAACTGTAAACAAACTACAATGACACCTGCAAATACGCAAAATACAAAGACGCAGCAAACACACTCAACACAAACGGAGGAAGTAAAATCAAACACGCAGAATACTCCTACTACAACTCCTCCCCGTACCAAAACAAGGCAAGACAGCATGCATCATGAACAACATTCAAAAACGGATATTAAAACCAATGATGGCAAAACCACTAAAACATCACAGTACAAAAAGCATGATGCGGTACTTGTTAAAGTTTCTGTTCACTAAAATCTGCAACACTAATTTAATAAAACCCGTGATATAAATTGCGGGTTTTTATTTTGAGTTTACTTTTTTTATATGAAACGATCAGAACAGCTACTTGCCAATTTTTTAAAGGAAAAAGGGTTAACCATTGCTTTTTTCAAAGAGTAAATTTATAGAGTTCCGAAATCACTTCATAATATTCCTTTTCAATTTGCAAATAATTATTAAAGACACTTGTATAATAATTTATTTCCATAAAATATTCAATGGTTGAAATATGTCCTACTGCCAGAGCCTTATTTAACAGAACAGTATTGTTAAGTGTTTGAAAGATATTTTGATATTCAGTCAATGTAATTTTAAGGTTCTGGTATTTTTCATACAACTGTTTTATCTCGTAATAATGTTCATTGCGATGATCCAGTATTTGTAAATCAGTAAAGATCAATTTTGACTTCTGAAACTTCACTGTGTTCCTGTTTTCCCATAAAGGAATTGAAATACCTGTGTGTATGCCATTATACTTCTGACCTGATATTCCCTGATAATGATAGCCCGCTTCAATCTTTGGCAAGGATAAGGAACGGCTGATTTGTACCTGCTTTTCGGAAATAACTTTCTCCTGCTCTAAAATTTTTCTTGACGGATCTGCATTTTCAAATTCCTTTTCCAGTTGTTCAAAGGGTGGAATATCTGGTAAAACAAAATAAACGGTATCAGAAAAGGAAACAGCATTACCGCCATTCATTGAAGCAAGTTTTTCATTGAGTTGAATGATGGCAGAAATATTTTCCTGATACTCCTTCCTGATTTCAATAAGCTGTATCTGTGCTTTGTTAACATCCAATATATTTCCATCTCCTTTGTCTAATCTCGACCTGAAATCAGACAGTAATTTGTCCGTGTTTTGTTTTCTCTGTGTTAACTGAACATTTAATTTATTTCTGTAAACTAACTCAAGACAAATTTTTTTCGCGTCCAATAAAATATCCTGTCGTGTTGCGGATAGCTGCAATTCTGCCATTGCTGTTTGCTGTTTTGATAATTGATTTTTCCTTAGGTATGCTGTTGGAAAATCAAAGGACTGCACAACGGTGAATTCCGTTTGGTTACCCACATTTGCAGAGCTTCCTGTTAAATAATCATATTCAACAATGGGATTTCCAGGGGTTAATCCGGTTTTATAATGCAACTTTTGCGCTTCCCAATATTGTGTGTTTGCCTTAATGGTTTTATTGTTTTTTGCAATTTGGGAAAGCACGCTTTCCATATTGGACTGCGCGATTGCATTAATGCCACCTGCAAGTATCAATGAAATAACGACAATAATTTTATTATTCATTTTAATTCTGTTTTATGGTTTGCCAAATAATACACTACAGGTACAATAAAGATGTTAAGCAAAGTTGAGGTGAGTAATCCTCCCAGAATAACTTTTGCCATCGGACTTTGAATTTCGTTGCCGGGTAAATCTCCTGCAATGGCAAGCGGTATGAGTGCAAGCCCTGCAGTAAGAGCTGTCATTAAGATCGGACTAAGCCTGTCTTTTGATCCATGTAAAATGGTATCGTACAAATTCATTCCTTCTTCCTTTAAAGTTTTATAATGCGATACCAATAAAATTCCATTTCTTGTAGCCACTCCAAACAATGTGATGAAGCCGATGATGGAAGGAATACTCATAATGCCACTGGTTAACCAAATGCTAAATACACCGCCAATTAAAGCAAGGGGCAGATTGAGTAAAATGATACTTGCCATTTTAACATTCTTAAATTCCTGGAAGAGTAAAAGAAAAATGACAAGTAAAGAAAGTACTGATGTAACAAGTAATGTTTTTGATGCTTCAGCTTCTGCCTGAAACTGCCCTCCATACTCAATGTGATAACCTTCGGGAAGTTTTATTTTACTCCCAACAATTTTTTGAATATCCTCCACCACACTTTTTTGGTCGCGTCCGGCAACGTTAGCACTCACTACTGTTTTGCGTTGTACGTTTTCACGGTTGATAGTATTGGGGCCTGATGTACTTACGATATCAGCAATGTAATGCAGCGGAATCCTGCGGTGATGCGATTGAGTATTTCGCAAATCATTTTTATTTTGCGCATCAGCTATTTCATCATTTTCACTCACACCCAAATCAATCAATGTATTGCGGATGTTTTCAATTGAACCCCTGTTTGCATCATTAAATCTCAAAATCAAATCGAATGTTTTATTGTTTTCATAAATCTGTCCTACCTTTTCTCCTGCAAAAGCAACATCAATAAATTCATTAAACTCACCAATGGTAATGCCGTAATGATTCAGCATATCACGCTTTGCTTTTACCTGCACCTGCGGAATTTCGATTAATTGCTCCACACTCAGATCCACCAAACCATCAATGCTTTGTATTTCATTTTTTATTTGATTGGAAAGCGTAAATAATTTATTCAAATCATTGCCGAAAATTTTGATGGCAATGTTAGCGCGTGTTCCTGAAAGCATGTGGTCAATACGATGTCCTATTGGTTGCCCGATGGTGATATTAACCCCTGAAACGCCTGCTAATTTTTCACGCACATCTTGCATAAATTCCTCACGGCTGCGCTCTTTCAAATTAAAAGGAGCTTCTACTTCCGATGAATTAACACCTTGTGCATGTTCATCCAATTCTGCTCTGCCGGTTCTTCGTGTAGTAATTGAAATTTCAGGAATGGTGAGTAATGCTTTCTCTACCTGCGTTCCTAATTTGTTACTTTCTTCCAATGATATTCCCGGCAAACTCACCACACTTATCACTAACGAGCCTTCGTTGAATTCGGGAAGAAAGCTTCTGCCTAATTGTGTCATTACAAAAAGAGTAATGATAAAAAGTGTTACGGCAATTGCAATAATGCTTTTCTTCCATCGCATTATTTTTATCAGCGATTTTGTATAGCTGTTTTGCAAGCGTTGCACTAACCAGCTTTCGCCATGCTGCTTTTGCAGCATTTTTTCATTAGATAGAAGATAACTTCCCAAAACAGGAGTGAGCGTTATACTAACCACCAGTGATGCGAAAAGTGAAACGATAAATGCAATGCCAAGAGGAGCTAGTAATTTTCCTTCCATACCTGATAAAAAGAAAAGCGGAATAAATGCAACAATGATGATAAAGGTTGCATTGATAATAGATGTTCTTATTTCTACAGATGCATCAAAAATTACTTTAAGCTTATCTATACGCTCTTCTATTGGCCTGATGGCATTTTGTTTTAATCGTTTAAAAACATTTTCAACATCTATTATAGCATCGTCAACCAATGCACCAATGGCAATTGCCATTCCACCTAAGCTCATGGTGTTGATGGTGTAGCCAAGCCAATTGAGCGTAAGGATCGCAGTTATTAATGAAATGGGAATAGCAAGCAATGAGATAATTGTTGCACGCCAGTTCATCAAAAACAAAAACAAGATAATGATTACGAATATGCTTCCTTCCAAAAGTGTTTTCTTAATGTTGCTGATGGATGCATTTATAAAATCTGCCTGGCGAAAAATATTTGTATTGATATGCACATCCTTTGGTAAATTACTTTGCATATCCGCAACAGCGTTATCAATTTGTTCAGTAAGATTTAATGTGTTTGTTGCAGGTTGTTTGGCAATAGATAAAACAATTGCAGGTTTTGTATTGGAAGAAGCATCGCCAATTTTTTGAGCAGCGCCAATTTTTATTTCAGCAACATCTTCAATTTTTATTACGCTGCCATTGGAAGATTTTATAACAGATTTTCCTAACTCGTTTATATCATTTGTTCTGCCAATACCTTTCACAATGTATTCGTTTCCGTATTCATTCATAAATCCACCCGAAGAATTTCCGTTTGCTTCTTCTGCCGCTTTTACTAATTCTTTAAGTGAGATATTGTAATAGCTCATTTTTTGAGGGGAAGCAAGAATTTGGTACTGTTTATATTCACCACCCATTACAATCACTTGTGCAACACCACCAATTGCAAGCAACCGGGGACGGATTATCCAATCGGCAATCGTGCGAAGCTCCATCACTGATGTTGTGTCAGCCGTTAAAGAGATAAACATCACTTCGCCCATGATACTGGATTGAGGAGCCATTGTGGGATTACCAACACCTTGCGGAAGTTTTTCAGCCACAGCAATTATTTTTTCATTTACTATTTGCCGTGCTTTAAAAATATCCGTGTTCCATTCAAACTCCACCCACACGATTGAAATACCTGCTGATGAAGAGCTGCGAACTCTGCGTACATTGGTCGCACCGTTTACTGCAGTTTCAATAGGAAAAGTAACAAGCTTCTCTACTTCTTCGGGTGCCATTCCATGCGCTTCGGTCAGAACAACAACTGTAGGTGCAGTTAAGTCAGGAAATACGTCAACTTCCATTCGTGAGGCAACATAAGAGCCGAACACGATAAGCAAAACCGAGGCTACTATAATGAGTACCCTGTTATGGAGTGAAAACTTTATTATTTTATTTAACATGTTTGTGAATAGTGAATTGTGAATAGTCAATTATGAACCGTGAATCATTAATTGACTATTCATCATTCACATTTGACTTAGATTTGATAAGTCCTGAGAGCATTTTAAAACATTCAATCATTATTTCTCCAACTATTTCCAAATTTATATTATTTAAATAATCGAGGTCATGAGCAATATCAAGAGCAGCATCAATCTCAATGATGGAACCTCTGGCAATCTCGTAATATCTTTTTCGCTCAACTTCTGATTTTCTTGATGCACCTTCAGCAATATTCAAGTGTACTGAAAGTGCTGCTCTCCTTATTTGAGAAATCATTCCGAATTTTTCTTCAGGGGGGAGCGTGTTTGATAATTTGTAACACTCAAATACGAACTTTCTTGATGCCTGATAAACATTTAATTTTTGATGATTCAGTTGTAGAAACATAGCTGTGAATTAGTGAATAATGAATAGTCAATTGTGAATACTGAATATGTGAATCGTAAATTATAGATTTGTTAGATATGAATGTATTGAGAGTTTATCATTGACTATTCACTATTCACTATTCACTTTAATGTTCTTGCCCGTGAGCAGGTAATGTTCCTGATGCTGTAGATAATTTAATCTGGTATGCGCCTTTAGTAACAACTCTTTCTCCTTCAGCAACTCCTGAAATTAGTTGCACATTCATTCCATCGCCCGCACCAATTTTTACTTCACGTTTCTGAAAACTCTCGCCTCCAGTCTGTACATAAACGAAAAAATTTCCCTGTTCTTCAATCAATGAGGAATGAGGAATTACCAATGCACCTGCAACAGCAGATGATTTTAAATAAACTTCTGCGACTGAACCGGGAATAAGATTGCCTGGATTATCAATTTCAAATGTTACGGGAATGAAAGGAGAATTTGCAGATGCGCTTTTTCCATAGGAAATTAATTTGCCATTTAATTGCTGGGTGCTGAAAACGGTTTCGCTTTCAGTTGTACGGAAGTTTGCAGAGGTGATTGCAGGGAGTTTATCAAAATACTTTTGAGAAACATTAGCCTGTAAAATCAATTTCCTGTTCTTTGAAATGGTTGCAAGCGGAGTACCCGCTTCAACAAATTGTCCTTCGGAAACAAAAATGTTTTTCACAAAACCATTCATGGGAGATGAAATGCTTTGACCATTGGCAGAATAGTTTTTCCCCATCATATTAAAAGCGGTTTGTGCATTTTCAAAATCAACTTTGGCTTGCTGAAAATCTCTCTGAGAAACAATCTGGTCTTTAACTAATTCATTAGCACGGTCAAAATCAGCTTTTGCTTTTTGATAATTTGCTTTTGCTTCTTTGTAAGTTGCATCAATATTCCCGGTAGCCATGTCACCGCCTGTTATAACGAATAAGGCAGTACCGCTGTTAACCGCTGATCCAATAATTGTTTTATTACCTGAAAATTTTACGATACCGCCAGCCTTTGCTGCAACAATCATTTCATCACCGGGCGCAGATAGAATTTGTCCGTTAGTTTTAATGACATTGTTGAATGGTTGCTTATTTACCGGAGCATTTGCAAACTCTACTTTCCATGCCTGCTCTTTTAAGTAAGTGATATCATTGTCTCCTCCTGACTCTTTAGGATGTTCTGCCAATGCCAATTTTTCATCAGGGTAAACAGTTACATCTTTAATAATTTGTCGGTCAGTAAAATCTTTGGTGACAATATCAAAAATCAAATCTCCTTTACCGGCAACGGTGGGCTGTAAACTTAGGCTGTAAATACCCGGTACATTAGGGGCTGTAGCCGTTTGTTTTATTCCATTTCCATTCACAATTAAGCTTACTGTTACAGTGCCTTCAGTTAATGGCTTAAATGATTCTCCAAGTATGGTAAAGTGTGCAGCAAACTTTGAAATTTTACCGACAATCAATGGCTTAAACTCCACAAATATTTCCAGTTTTTCAGAATACAGTGTATAAGAAACGGGTGCAGGTCCATTTTCATGACCATGCTTTTCATCACGTTTGTTTTTACATCCTGAAATGATAGCACATATTATCGCTATAGTTATAATGATTTTGTTCATTGTATGGATTTTTAAAATTTTTTATCAATGCTGATCAGGATGCTCATGTGTGCCACCACTATCATGCGAATGACTATGAGGCTGCTCAATCAGGACAGCAGTATCCGGACTAACTGTGAACTCTTCCTGCTGCAAAGTGGTATCCTGATGATGCTCATGCAACGAACCGTCCTCATGAACATGAATCCCTTCCTGTTCCTTATGCTCCTTTGATTGATTACTGTTACATCCTGCAAATAGTATTGCAGCAATAGATAATGAGATGAATGTTTTTTTCATTTTTAAAATTTATCTATGTTAGAATTAATAATGAGAATGAGGATTCGCATTTAATGTTATGCGAAATAAATTATTGTTTTCTGAATTGAAATCTCAGGCTA
Source organism: Bacteroidota bacterium (assembly GCA_031363705.1). Lineage (GTDB taxonomy): Bacteria > Bacteroidota > Bacteroidia > AKYH767-A > OLB10 > JANLUX01. The sequence goes on along the minus strand of JANLUX010000086.1, from coordinate 7,782 downwards.
TGCCAAAAGCAGGAGGAGCCCGCAACCCGAAGGTGCAGGAACTAAAAAAGGTGTAATTGAAATTTAACTCGGCTGAATTGTGGAGTAAAGGAGGGATAAGTATTTTATCAAAACAAAAATTGTCAGGTAATATAATCAGAGCTACAAGTTGCCTGAAAAATGTATTACCCAAAGTGTAGTTTACCGTTGTGACAAATCCGTCAGCTGCATGAATGAAATGCGAAAAAAGATGACTAAGGTCATTACTCTGCTCATCTTCATCATGATGATGACTGGTTAAATGATGCGCTGTTAACTCATGATTGTTATCATGGTGATGATGCGGAATGATGCTATGCCCAAGCATTATTGCATAGGCAACAGACAGAAAAACTATGGCTGTAAACTTTTTAAGCACGCAGCAAAGTTATGTAATTAATAGTTGACTGTTATTCCAACCCCCAATCCCATATCACTGTCATAGTGAGTTGATACGCCAAAATATTTTGTGATGATGTATCGAAACCCTCCCATGTATTCTTTATCGGTATTTAGCATCATACTCAACCGCAAGCGCTTGCTCACCGGAACATCTTCCCTGCTTAACTGAAAACGGAATTTACCATCGGTATCTACTCTTACATCTGCAACAAGCAGCATCGGTAATGTGTAGGCAATCCCGGCAATGGCTGCTTTCCTGTTATTCTTATTGCTTACTTGTCCAAACCAATTAAGCGCTTCATCACCGAAAATATTTTTTGGACTTCCTTCCAAACTGAAAAAATTTTCTGGCGGGTTACCTTCTTTTTTATAGTGATAGTCAAAACCCACATAAGGATACCACCATTGCATTCTGCCAAAGTAACGCCCGATCATTGTTTCGCTTTCATAACCATGTTCATCATGATAACCCAGATGCCACAATGTGCTTGCCTTCCATCTTGTTTGTGCCAGCATAAATTCGCCATCGCTGCCGTTGGTTTCAATTCCAACCCTGCCCATCGCATGAAATCTTCTGTCGTCAGAATTTAAACCGCGCTTTGCAACTTTGGTGTCGGTAATATCAGTGCTATCAATTAGCGGATTATCATAACTAAAAACCCTTCCCATACCGCTCATCATGTGATAGAGAATATGGCAATGAAAGAACCAATCACCGCCCGGTTCATTGGCTGCAAATTCTATGGTGTCGCGTTCCATTGGCATAATGTCAATTATATTTTTCATGGGCGCGTATTCGCCTTGCCCGTTTAATAACCTGAAATCATGTCCATGCAGGTGCATGGGATGCCGCATCATACTATTATTAAAAAGAATTATTCTTACATTTTCACCTTTCTTAATTAAAATTTTATCGGATTCAGAAACTACTTTATTATCCAAGCTCCACACATAACGGTTCATGTTTCCTGTTAAATCAAAATGTAAAAGCCTCACCCCTTGCCCCTCTCCCAAGGAGAGGTGGATTGGTAAAGTTGTTTTTTCGGTTGCGCGTAACATTGTATAGTTGAGTGTTACTATATCGTCCTCACCCCCCGCCCTCTCCGAAAGAGAGGGAGCCATGAGCATGTCGTGTACCTGCATTTTATCTTTTTTCTTTTCCTTCTTTGGATTTTCCTCACCTGTAATCTCTGGATACATCACAGTATTCATATCCATAATCTGATTGCTCATTACCATCCCATCCATCTCAATCATATTACCTTTCATGTCCATCATCTCATTCATCATTTTCATTCCCGGAAAATATTTCAGCTTGGGAAGTCTTTGTGCAGGTACTTTTTCTCCGCTACCTAACCAAAGTGAAGCAGAACTGGTACGGTCTTCAGGTGTTACTAAAAATTCATATTGCTTATTTTCAGGAATAGTTACCATCACATCGTAGGTTTCAGATACCGCAATGATTAATCTGTCAACTTCAACAGGCTCTACATCGTTGCCATCAGTAGCCACTACAATAATTTTACCTCCGGAATAAGTAAGCCAGAAATAATCGGATGCACCTCCGTTTGCTATTCGTAAACGAACTTTATCTCCTGCTTTAAATGACCTCACCCCTCCTTCGACTTCGCTCAGGACAGGCTTTCCCTCTCCAAAAGAGAAGCGAGAAGGATACTCTATTTGATTTTTTCCATTGATTAAAAATTTATCATAATAAACATCACTCACATCCATTGCATTCATGCGCTTCCATTCGTTGGTGATCTTGGTTTTGAAAAAACCTTTTTCTATTGATTCAGAATAGCTTTGCGTAGTGCCTTTTTTTATAGCAAACCAATCCGAAGCGCTTTTAAGGCTGCGATGAACTTCTTTGGGATTCATATCTGTCCATTCGCTCAGCACAACAGGAATGGTTGGTATGTCCCATTCCTCTCTTTTGTTCATGATAAATGCACCATACATACCAATTTGTTCCTGCAATCCTGAATGGCTGTGGTACCAATGTGTGCCATGCTGAACGATTGGAAATTTATATAAATAAGTGGAATGTGGTTTAATGGGCATCTGTGTAATAAACGGAACACCGTCCATCCGGTTAGGCAAAAACAATCCATGCCAGTGAAGTGATGTCTCTTCGTTTAATTCATTATGCACCCATATTTCCGCTGTATCACCTTCGGTAAATGTAAGTGTGGGCATGGGTATCTGACCATTTACAGCAATGGCACGTTTTGATTTTTTACCAAAGGTTACTGTGGTATCCCTGATGTATAAATCATAACGAACAGTTCGTGGGGGTGTATTATTGACAAGCGTTTTTATCGGACCTAAATTTACTTTTGGCATTTCCATATTTCCCATTTCATGCATCGAACTATCACCATGCATTTTCATATCCTTCATATTATGCATTTCCTGAGCACTGTCTTTCATGGGCATTTGCATTTCATCCTGCTTCATATTACTCATATCCATTGACTTTTCTTTCGAGGTGTCTTTGGACATTGGCATATCATGATGCTGATGAGTTGCTGGCTTTGTAATTGCCTTCGGCTTTTCCTTTATCAGCTTCATCCCGCATTTTTGACAATTGGCCGGCTTTGTTGAATGAATTTCAGGATGCATGGGACAAGTATATGTTGAGGTCTGTGATTGCTGTTTGGTTTCTTTCTTATTCATGTCCATGCCCTTCATATCCTGTGCCGATGCAAAGGAGAAGATTGTAAGGCCAAAGGCAATTAAGATTATTCTTTTCATTTTATCGTTTTTATTTTTTTACTCTTAACATTTTTGCATTGATGGCAACGATTACTGTGCTTGCACTCATTAACACTGCACCTGCTGCAGGACTCAGCATGATATTCCATTGGTAAAGAACACCTGCTGCTAGTGGTAAAGCAACTACATTATAACCTGTAGCCCAAATTAAATTCTGAACCATTTTACTGTAAGTGGCTTTTCCGAATAATACCAGGCTTGCAATATCTTTTGGATTACTGTTCACTAAAATTATACCTGCTGTTTCGGCTGCAATATCACTTCCGCTGCCTACTGCAATGCCAACATCAGCTTGCGCTAATGCAGGTGCGTCATTCACTCCGTCTCCTGTCATCGCAACAAATTCTCCTTTGGCTTGCAACTCTTTTATTTTTTCCAATTTTTGGTGTGGTAGTACTTCGGCAAAATATCCATCCATCTTTAATTCATCACTTACACTTTTTGCTACTGTCGCATTATCACCTGTGAGTAAAATGGATCTGATATTGTTTTCGTGAAGAGTTTTAATTGCCTCGGCTGATTCAGGTCTGATTTTATCCGCCAATGCAATATATCCTGCTAATTGATTATTGATAATGAGAAATACAATTGTTTCTGCTGTTGTGCTTGAATAATTTTCAGGCAATGCGATTTTATTTTCTTTGAGATAACCCGGACTTACCACTTTGATATTTTTTCCTTCTACATCTGCTTCAATACCTTTTCCTGTTATTGCTTTGAAATTATTTACTGATGGAATGGTGATTGAAAGTTCTTTTGCTTTCGCAATAATTCCTGTTGCAATGGGGTGCTCAGAGTTTTGTTCCAATGCTGCTGCAATGCGGATGATTTCTTTTTCATCCATTCCCCTCTCCGTGGGAGAGGGGTTAGGGGTGAGGCTTACAATTCGTGCTACTTCAAACTTTCCAATGGTGAGCGTTCCTGTTTTATCAAAAATGATGGTGGTGATTTTTCTTGCGTTTTCAAATGCTGTCCTATTTTTAATGAGCAAACCATTTTTCGCAGACAGTGAAGTGGAGATTGCAACTACTAACGGAACAGCAAGACCCAAAGCATGAGGACAACAAATAACAATTACTGTTACCATTCTTTCCAGTGCAAACACTGAAGTTTCCTTTGCAATCAGCCACCAGAAAAAGAATGTGGCAAATCCTGCAATCAAAGCAATGATGGTTAAGATGCGAGCTGCTTTGTCCGCAAGCAATTGCGTTTTTGATTTTGTTTTTTGTGCATCATCAACCAGTTTTATTACTCTTGACAGATAAGAGTCTTTGGAAGCATGGCTGACTTTAACTTTCAATGAACCATTACCGTTTATTGAACCTGCAATTACTTTTTCACTGATAGTTTTTTTCACAGGAACTGATTCGCCTGTAAGCATTGATTCGTTTAAATAACTTTCACCTTCTGAAATAATTCCGTCTGCTGCAACTTTCTCTCCGGGCTTTATTAAAATCAAATCACCTTCTTTGAGTGAATCCGTTTTTACATCATGCACCATATTCGGCATTATCATGTGCGCATCTGATGGCATAAGCTGAACTAACAATTCTAATTCTCTTGATGCACCAGCTACGGATTTCATTTCAATCCAATGACCAAGCAACATGATTAAAATAAGGGTACAGAGTTCCCAAAAGAAATCCATACCCTGTAAACCGATAACAGTTGCAACACTATAACCATAAGCGGCTGTGATGGCAACTGCAATCAATGTCATCATGCCTAACGCTTTTAGTTTTATTTCATCAACCAATCCTTTTAAGAATGGCATTCCACCATAAAAGAAAACAACAGTTGAAAGTGCAAACAACAAATAGGTTGAACCGGCAAATGAAATTTTAAAATGAAACCATTGTTGAATCATTGTTGATAACAGCATGACAGGAATGGTGATGACTAAGGTTACATAAAACCTCCGTTTAAAATCATCAATCATCATTTTATGATGGTTGTGTCCCACCATTCCCATCGGCATATTGCCATGTTGCATTTTTGAATGCTCCGCTTTGGCCATTTCCATCTTGTGGATTGCTCAATAATTTTATTTCTTCACCTCTAAGTCCATTCCGCATTTAGGACATTTGCCGGGTTTGTCACTTGACACTTCCGGGTGCATTGAACAAGTGTAAGTTGTTGCCATATCATGTTTTACACTTTTATGTTCAGAATGCGTTTTAGTGTCTTTCATCATCATAGCGCACTTATCCATCTTGCCATTCATATCCATACAATCACCATCCTTCATCATCATTTTTTTTCCGTCTTTCATCACACATTCGCCATTGGTCATGCACTTAGTTCCATTTTTCATAGTCATGTCTTTTTCCATAGGCATCATTTTACCATCCATCATGCACATCATTTTTCCGTCTTTCATCATGCAGCAATCTTTCATTGTTGCTGCTTTGGTTTTGGTTTGTGCAATAGCATTAGTTGCTGTGAAGCACACAACCAGCAGGAGCATTGAAGCAAACATGGTGGCAATCGTTTTTTTGTTTTTCATTCTTATTAGTTTTTTTGCATTATTTATTTTCAGTTGCGCTGTTACCCGTTCGTCAGTTTCGCTGTTGCCCGATTATTTTATTTAAGAAGAAGATATACTGCTGCCATTGCTATCATCAGCAAATCTTCAATGATGGTAACGGTGCTCATTGGTAAATTGAAAACCGCACCCAGGCAAGCACACTTAATTTTTTGTTTCTTGATTACACTTTTAATTACCCCGATGCTGCTTACACCCATTACAATAATTGTGGCCGCATTTGTAAATGTGGGATTGAATTGAATGAGGTATGCAATACCGAGTGCTAATTCAATGAACGGATAAATAAATGCGTAGGGTTTTATTTTCATTGCAACAATATCATACATTGAATAACTTTCTGCAAACGCTTTCAGGTCTAACAATTTGAAAAAAGAGAAGGTGATGAAAAAACCTGCCATGAAATGATTCATGAACTGCATCCACGATATTTGATTTGCTGTTACTGATGTGAATAAAGAAATACCAGTGATGAATGAAAAGATTATGAGCAATGGTTTGTAAGTTGCTAACCAGGATTTTGTTTGCTCTGCAACTTCATTGTGTTGTGTTGCATGGATATGATATTTACTATTTAATCCACCAATAGCTTTTTGTAATGCGTTCAATGAAATATGTTTTTCCATTGTGATGGTTGCAGTATTGGTATCTTTCGATACATCAACACCAGTTACATCCGGCAATGTGAGCAGATTGCTTTTTACTTTGGCTTCGCAGCCTGAACAGGTCATGCCTGTGAGTTGATAAGTGTGTGTCATTTTTGTTTATTTATTACGACACAAATTTCGTTACGAGTGATGCGAATGGTGTTATACAATTTTGGAATTATGTTGTATCATTTACGGTTCATGCCAATGTGGATATTCTTCTGAAACTGCAAAAGATGAAATTCTGAATGGTATTAAAAGGCGTTGTGTGGTCAACTGAAATACATTTTACTTTTTCAAAAAATCTTTTCAATCGCACCGACATGGAGACTTCTGAATACTGTTTAATTTCAAGACCACTGCATTTTGGGGGACCTTGTTCCGAAAAAGTTCCAATGACTAAAATGCCATCAGGTTTAATACTTTGCTTTATCGTGTCAATGTAGTTACTGATTTCATTTTCGTTAGTGAGAAAATGGAAAGCTGCACGGTCATGCCAAAAGTCATATTGCGTTTCAGGTTTATAAGTGCTTGCATCTGCTTCAATCCATTTCACTGCTTTTGCCTTTTCACCTAATCTTTTCTTTGCTTTTGCAAGCGAGGCAGGCGAAATATCGAGCACCGTAATGTCCTTATAACCTTGTTCAATCAAATGGTCAACAAAAAAACTATCGCCTCCTCCAACGTCAATTATTTTCGCAGTGGTGGAAATATTAAATTGTTTGATGAAATCAAGTGATATAGTCGGAACTGATTGAAACCAACTTACCTCATCACTATTTTTTGACTGATAAATAGTATCCCAATATTTTTTTCTGTTCATCTTATTTAAATTTCTTCCAATGGCTTTCTTGTTCTTTTTTTTAATTGCTTAAAGTAAGTGGGAGTTAACCCTGTAACTTTTTTAAACTGCTTACTCAGGTGAGATACACTGCTATAATTCAATTTAAAGGCAATCTCACTCAATGAAAGTTCATCATACACCTGCAACTCTTTAACACGCTCAATTTTCTGAGCAATGAAATACCGTTCAATACTTATGCCCTCTACTTCAGTGAATAAATTGCTGAGGTAAGTGTAATCGTGATGCAACTGCTTACTGATGTGTTGAGAAAAATTAGTTTTCAATTGTTCCTCCGAATAATGTACAAGATTCACAATCTCATTTTTTATTTTTTCAATCAAACGGCTTTTTTTATCATCAATGATTTCAAAGCCATACAATAAGAGTTTTTCATTCAATTGCAATTTTTGCAGGGCGTTTATTTCCTCTTCCTGCAATTCTATTTCGCCCAATTCCACCGTAACAGGATGAAGCCCGAATTTTATGAGCTCAGACTTCACCACCATTTTACAGCGGCTGCATACCATGTTTTTGATGTATAGTTTCAT
>JANLUX010000070.1:0-34158 GCA_031363705.1 Bacteroidota bacterium | reverse complement strand
TAACAACGTCTGAATTTGATTTCGATTATAAACGAATTCAGATAAGCACGGGAAATAAGGATAAATCTCTTATAATATATCAAAAGCCCCTTGCAAGCGTAAAATCTTCTTAGTATTTTCTCCCCTGTTGGTGTTTCTTCCTTCGCACCAACATGCACCAAATGTAACTAACAAATAATCCAAAAATCCTAATTCCTCAATTCAAAATCTTTTTCCTCAAAATTTGTCCATGATGACTTTTTGCGCGGTTGATGGCAACGTTTAATTCAAAGCCGATTAAGAGCACCAAGGAATTAATATAAAGCCAAACTAAAATAATCATCAATGTTCCGATGGAGCCATATACTTTGTTATACTGCCCGAAATGCGTGATGAAAAAATTAAAGCCGATGGAAGTGATAACAACGAGCAAGGTTGCAAGTAAAGATCCTGCAGTGATAAATTTTAATTTCTGACGGTGTGATGGTCCTGCAAAATACAAAAGCGAAATGGCGGTGATACAAAGTGCAAATAAAATTATCCATTTTCCTGCCTGAAGAAGAATCACATTAAAATTATTTTTTACGAGAGATTTTTTTACGAGATAATAAGAAAACACTTCGCTGCTGATGAGCAATGCAATTGCCAATATGATGAGTGATGCAATGGAGATGGTAAGAAACAATGCAACCAAACGCTGCCTGAAATGAGAACGTATTACTTTTCCATGATAGGATTTATTAAACCATTTCATCAATGCCAATACACCTTGAGTAGAAATGATCAGCGCAAAGAAGAAGCCGAAGGAAAGCAAACCGCTTCGCTGATGCCTGATGATGTCTTCAATCGTTGTTCGTGCAGCTTCATAAGTGCTGGCAGGTAAAAAAGTTTTTATCAGTTCTAATAATGTATCCTGAAAATTATCTAGCGGTATATAAGGAATGAGTGTAAAAAGAAAGATGATGGCAGGAAACAACGCTAGAAAAAAACTGAATGCAAGTGAACGTGCACGGGTTTGCAATTCACTTTCTCTCCATCCTTTCAAAAAAAATATTGCTACTTCATAAAGTGATAATCCTTCGAAACCAGGCAGCTTTACAGTAGCAGCAAAATTACTTATGTCTTTAACGATTTTTTGCTGAAGCCCTTTTTCTTTGATGTTCTTAAGCGTCATAGTTTACTTTTAAAAAGCTTTGAGACTTAAGTCAAGACTCTTAACCGAATGAGTGAGTGCGCCTACCGAAATAAAATCAACACCTGTTTCAGCATATTGCCTTATTGTATCTAAAGTAATAGAACCTGAAGCTTCTGTTTGAAAACGTTTATTGATAAGCTGAACAGCTTCTTTTAATAATTCAGGTTTCATATTATCGAGCAAAACACGATGGACATTTCCATGTTTTAACACTTCTTCAACTTCTTTCAGATTTCTGGTTTCAATTTCAATCTGAAGATTTTTACCTGTGGAATTTAAATATTCAAGTGTGCGGTTAATAGCTGCCTGAATGCCTCCTGCAAAATCTATGTGATTATCTTTAATGAGAATCATATCGTATAATCCATAACGATGATTGTATCCACCGCCAATACGGACTGCCCATTTTTCAATGTTTCTGCAAAGCGGAGTTGTCTTCCGGGTATCAAGTACTTTGGTGTTTAATCCTTCCAGTTGTTTAACATACCTGGAAGTGTTGGTAGCGATTCCGCTCATTCGCTGCATGCAATTAAGCACCAGTCTTTCTGCTTTTAATATGGATTGAACATTACCTTCCACATGAAAAGCAATGTCATTTATGTCAATTGCATCGCCATCATTTTTAAAAGTTGTGAATTGAATCTGATTATCAACGATGTTAAAAATCTGCCTCGCTAATTCAATGCCTGCCAGAATTCCTTTTTCTTTTACTAATAACCTGGCTCTTCCTTTCTGGTCACTTTTAATACAAGCCAAAGAAGTATGATCGCCATCTCCTACATCCTCAGCCAAGGCATTAATGATAAATAATTCAGAAGTCATAAAAATAATTTGCCGCAAAGGTGACTAAAAACAGAGCATCATTCAAAAAGTAAAAAGCCATCCTTACGGACAGCTTTTTACCTTAAGAGAGGGAAGATAATTTATTATTCCACCATAAATCTTAACTCCTGAATATAAGAGGTATTACCATTTTGCTTTATATAAAAATAGGTGCGGTATATAGTTCCCTGCACCGTGGTAAGATTTCCGATTGCATATTTGGAACCTTCTTTAGAAACACCACGGTGAATAATTACAAATGATGCAGGAGGATTTTTAGAAAAGAAATCTTTTAATAATTGTTCTGCCTGTGCTTTACTATACATTTCTTCCTGGTTCACGATAGTCAGATCAACATTCGCCCCAAAAAATTTTGAAATGGAACCCGCATCACCGGTTCGGATTGCACCTCCTATATCATCAAAAATATCCGTGTTTGCAAAAACAGAAATGCTGAAAAGAACGAGGTAAAGACCTGTTAATTTAATTTTTTTCATGATAGCGGGAAATTAGTTTCATTAAACCAAATATTAAGCCAAAAGCACTTTTAATTTAATTCTTCATTCGAAGGTTATCACAGGTAACAAAGCTACAAAGATTCATCCCACAACCTTAACCAGAAAAATTATTTCTTAAACGTTTATAAACATCATCATATTTTTTTGCACCCATTTCAAGTGAGAAGTAATTAGCAGCAGCTTGCCTAATCACATCTTTATTAATCATCAGTAAAGCATCTAATTTTGAAATAGCAGATATATAAGACGCAGTATTCGTTTCATCTAAGAGCAAACCAGTGTGTGTTGATTCAATAATCCGGTCATCATCACCAATACCTTTATTACTTATTACAGGTACACCCATACTTAGTAATTCAGCCATTTTAGTAGGAGAACTTCCCTTCTTGCTAAAAGTAGGACGGATAAAGAAGATGGAAATATCCATCAGCGAAATAAATAATGGCATTTCATTTCTTGAAGCATTGGTTACGATTATTGATTCTAAAGGAATTGTTTTTTTTATGGCTGCATTAATAATTGTACTTACCGTTTCTTGTGTTACAAAAAGAAATCGTGCAGATGGTTTGGAGATTAATAAAATTTTAAAAAAATCAAGCATTTCATCCAGCATATACCAGGTACCGATGGCACCAGTATATCCTAACACAAGTTGATTATCCGTTAAAGATAATTGTGCTTGTTTTTTTCTCACAACATCCTGATCAATTTTTCCCGGATCAAAATGATGCGTATCTACACAACAAGGAATAACTGTGACAGGAGGGAGGGATATAAAATTCCATGATTTAATTATTTCCCGTGCTGATTCTGTGAGCGTGATAATATGATCAGCTGTCAGCAACAACTGTTTTTCTTTTCGTTTAAAAAAATTATAGATAACAGAATACAATGGATTATTTAAGTTCCAGATTTTTCCTTCTACACGTTCATCTGCCCAAAAGCCACGCATATCAAAAATAAACTTGATTCCGAATTTTCTTTTTAATGATAAACCCACCAATGCTGTTATGTAGCTACGGCAATGTATTACATCAATTTTTTTTTTCTTGCAGATTTTCTTTGCTGTAATTAACAGATTAACCAAATCCCAAAGTGTGGATAACACAGGAGGTGATTTGTGATAAATCAACGGTATCCATTCAATATTATTTGCAGTTAATAATTGTGCTGTTTCATTTCTGTGTTTGTCAAGCTTTATTTTTTTTTCAAAGCTTATGATGGTAAATCTATACTCTTCATTACTTAATTTTAGCAGGTAAGGCATTACCTGCGACTGACCTAACTGATCAGTCATTCCATCATAAGAAAGATATAGTGAATGCATAATTTATGAAGGCTGTAAAGTAAATCAATAAATTTGTCAGCCAAAGAGGTGCACGTATGATGGTTATGTTAATGATTAAAAATCAATAATGCAATTTTTTTCAATAATTGATCTTGTAATCGGACCTTTATTTATTGTTTTTGTTTATTTCTATGCACGGGGGGTGCAAAAGCGCAAGATGGATGATCATCCTGAATATCGTTATTACCTGAAAGGCTTATTTGTTAAAATTTTTGGTGGCATTGCACTGGGTTTAATTTATGCTTTGTATTATGGTGGTGGTGATGCAACTCAGTATTATCATGATGCTGTTTGTATGGTTAAGTTGCAGTTTAATAACCCGACTGGATTTTTCACAGTAATGACAGATGGGCTTAACCGGAACAATTTAATTTATTTCAATAGCGATACAGGCTATCCTATTTACTTTCGCGATCCTTACACTTTTTTTGTAGTGCGTGTTGTATGGCTTGCTGCACTTTTAGGGTTAACCAGCTTTATGGGTGCCACCATCATGATGGCATGGCTTTCATTCGAGGGAATATGGCGCTTGTACAAAGTTTTCGTTTACGAATTTCCAATGTTGAGCCGCGAAATGGCCATTGCAGTACTTTTTATTCCATCTGTGTTTTTCTGGGGATCAGGAATTCTGAAAGATACCATCACTTTAAGCTGTATAGGATATTTTACGTATAGCTTTCATGCATTGTTTATCAAAAGGGAGAAATACCTGAAAAATGCAGTTATTATTTTTATCTCTTTTTATTTTGTTTTATCTATCAAACCCTATTTGATATTCGGAATATTACCTGGTGCATTAATTTGGGTAAGCAGCGATCTTATTGCAAGGTTAAAAGGCACTATGTTAAAGTTTGGATCTGCTCCACTTCTTATTATTGTTGCAGGAATTAGTGGTTACCTGATGTTACTTTATCTCGGACAGGACCTGGGAAACTTTTCTCTTGATAAAGTAATGGAGCGTGCAGTGATAACCCAGCGCGATCTTAAGAGTGATTATTACCGTGGCAACTCATTTGATATTGGTGAATTTGAACCTACCATGTCAGGTATGCTATCCAAAGCTCCCAAAGCAATTGCAGCCAGTCTTTTCAGACCTACTTTGCTGGAGGTAAGAAATATTGTAATGTTTTTTTCAGGGTTGGAAAATCTTGTGATTCTCTATTTTACACTCAAGCTGCTCTTCAGATTAAGAGTAATTGGTGTGCTTCGGTATTTTACCAAACATCATCTGCTCACTTTCTCTCTGTTATTCAGCTTGTTCCTTGCATTTGCAATTGGTATATCTACTTCTAATTTTGGAAGCCTGGTGCGTTACAAAATACCTGCAATGCCATTTTATGTAGCAAGCCTTTTTATTATTAGTTATTATGATAAACAGCGTAATAAAAAATTGCTTAAAACTGAATTTCAGGAAACAAACGAAAAGGAAAAAATTATTGAAGAAGACGGGGTGGTTGCCTTACAATTAAAGGTCAGTTAACATGTTTTTTCAGCCAGCGGTGCAGCACTATCAATAACCATATCCTGTTATATAAATATTCACTTCCGTTCTCAAAACGATAAATCATATCTTTTACAAAAGGATAACTAACCACCTTAAACTGGTTCACCACTTTTTCTGATAAATAGTCATCAATAAGATAATGCAATTCATTGTATAACCATTTATTGAGTGGGATGGCAAACCCCTGTTTAGGACGATCAAAAAACTTTTTTGGCAGATATTGATAAAGGATTTCTTTGAGAATGTATTTTGAAATTCCATTTTTAAATTTGAGTCCGGGTGACACATTCAATGCCAGTTCCACCAGGCGATGATCTAAATAAGGAACACGCGTTTCAAGTGAATAATGCATGCTTGCACGATCCACTTTTGTAAGCAAATCATCCTGCAAATAATATTCGAGGTCAAACAAAGCCTGCGATTCCATAGGCGTGAGGCTGCGTTCTTTTACATTAAGAAATTCTGCAGGATCGGGTGTGTCATATGCGCGAAGGAATTTTGGTATTTCTCCAGTCTCAATGGATGCTGATGATTTGTAAGGATCAATCAACAGGTTTCTGAGTTCATCACGGCTAAAAAAATATTGTTCCTGTGAAAATATATGGCTTTGTAAAAAATCTTTGTCAGAATAATTAAGCAGCATGCCCACACGCTGATAGCGGTTTGCCAACTGTGATAACAAAGAAGATACAGGTTTTCTTACTGCACGTAAAACAGGATTGTTCATCCTTCGTGCCCACCGGTAAGCACCATATCCAAAAAATAATTCATCACCGCCTTCACCGCTTAAGGTAACGGTTACATATTGTTTAGCAAGTTTTGATACCAGCATGGTGGGGATTGACGATGAATCGCCAAAAGGTTCATCATACATGTCAAGGGCAGTATCAATAAGATTGATGGCATCTTTATACGAAACAATAAATTCATGATGATCAGTTCCCAAATAACGCGCAATGGCTTTTGCGTATTCTGATTCGTTATGAGTATTTTCTTCGAAACCAATGGAGAAAGTATTTACCTTGACACTTGAAAGCCCAACTGCTTGTGCTGTTACCAGACTTGAATCTATTCCACCACTAAGAAAAACGCCAAATGGCACATCGCTTTTTAACTGGTACTGTACCGAACTCATGATCAAATCACTCAGCTTTACAAGCGCCTGTTCTTTATCATGAATAATATTGTTGTGCAGTTTACTTCTTAGATTCCAGTATTTGCCTTTTTCCAGACCTTCCTTAGTAATTTTCATCCATCCTCCGCTCTGCATTTTAAATATATGCTTATAGATGGTGTTGGGAGTTGGTATATAACTCAGGTGTAAAAAATCTGCGACAGCATCTTTATTAATTTCTTTTGGAATAGAATTAATTTTTTGCAAAGCTTTCAGTTCAGATGCAAACAAAAAATTCTTTCCATCCCAATAATAAAAAAGAGGTTTAATTCCCAGGCGGTCACGAAAGAGATAAAGTTCATCTGACAACTTATCATAAATTACAATTACGAACATGCCATTGAGCTGGTGAACAAAATCAACTCCATAATGAACAAAGGCTTCGAGGATTATTTCTGTATCACTGGAAGTTTTAAATTGAACTTCGTGTTGCTGTGATGTGATGTTCTTTATCCTCGCACCAATCTCTGTAAAATTATAAACCTCGCCATTGAATATTATTACATACCTGTCATTCAATGAAGTCATCGGTTGGTTTGCTCGCGATGAAAGATCAATAATGCTGAGTCTTCTATGTCCAAAACCAACTGATTGATGCTCAAAATAACCTTCCGCATTCGGTCCTCTGTGCTGCATGCAGGAAGTCATGGTGTCTAAATCAGCACGATTGAATTTTTTTTCAGTTGAATAATATCCGGCTAATCCGCACATAATTTATTTATCCGTTTTTTTTATAAAAACCCCTTTTAACGTATCTCCTATGCCGAAAAGTGTCAATAAGCTGTTGATCAATTTTTTAGCAAATGCAAATAGCTTTTTACTTTCAGTTTTTTCACGGAGCGATTCATCATTATTTATTGTTTCATTTAACCATGTACTATAACTGCTTTTCCTGAAACGGTTCATGCTGATTCCTGTTGTTTTTATTAACATTTTCTTAAATCCAGCTTGCCTGAATAGCCGCGCTAAAGTAGAAGAAGTATAATAACATAAATGCTCAGGATATTCAATGATACTCCATTTCTCTTTAAGTAGTAATCGCGATAAGGAATTAAAATTAGGCGTAGTGATATACACGATACCTCCGTCACGTAACAGATAATGAAAATTTTTAATTTCTTCCGTTGGATTATTTATATGTTCAAGAACTTCGATAGAGCATATCACGTCAAATTTTAAGTTGCCAAAATCTTCAGGATTTAATTTCCCCTGAAACATATTGATGCCTTTTTTCTTGCAAATATCAATTGCAGTGTCAGTATATTCTGTGCCGTAAACATTCCATCCTTTGCTTTTTGCTTCTGATAAAAAATGTCCGTTTCCGCAACCCACATCAAGAATATTACCTGTATCACGGTAACGTTTAAAAAACGCTAATAACTCCTGGTAACGTTTTAATGTAATAGATGAAATCAGTTCATTACGCGGATAAGCATTATAATGGGAAACTAATTCAGAATCACTCGGAATTTTGCTGCAGAATACAAAATCACAATGATCGCATTTTATTAAACAATCCTTGAAATACCGGGTGAGTGGTGTTAATCCCGTATGGTTGCAAAGCAGGCAATGTTCATGCTCCTGTTGCTTGAATTGCGTTGTTCCGGGATTAGTTAACTGCATTAATATGGAATATATAATTACATGCAAATCTAATGCGAGTAGTATTAAGTCCTCAGCGATATTACATTTGCTGAGGAATATTTATCAAGAGGGATTAAATAAGCCACTGATTTATTCCTGCACGGGATACTTTAATAAATTTTGCCGGATTACTTTTCTGCTAAAACTCTTTTATTAATATTGCTTCCCATTCAATTATCCCCATATAAAATTTTAACCGAGTATTAATAGCCATGTTTTTTAATTCTATTCCCTTTGCTGTTTTTTTGCCGGTGGTTTTTATTTTATACTGGTTCGCATCAAAAAATAATATTAAAACACAGAATTTAATACTTCTACTTTCAAGCTATGTTTTTTATGGATGGTGGGATTACCGGTTTCTGTTTCTATTAGCATTCTCAACTTTCCTTGATTACTACACCGGATTAAAAATTTATCAAAGTAAAAATCATGCAGCCAAAAAAACGTGGTTGTTAATAAGCGTTATTGTGAATCTTGGATTCCTTGGTTTTTTTAAATATTATAATTTTTTTATTGAATCATTTGCTGCATTGCTGGAATCAGCAGGAATGCAACCTCATTTCTGGATCCTTCATATCATATTGCCAGTGGGAATTTCCTTTTATACCTTTCATGGTCTTTCCTATGTTTTTGATATTTATAACAATAAGATAAAGCCTCGTAACAACTTCGTGAACTACGCTGTATTCGTGAGTTTTTTCCCCTTGTTAATTGCAGGGCCAATTGAAAGAGCTACTCATTTATTACCACAGGTAGAAAGCCCACGGAAATTTGATTATCAAAAAGCAATTGACGGACTGAGGCAGGTTTTGTGGGGCTTATTTAAGAAAATAGTAATTGCTGACAACTGTGGAAATTTTGCAAACATCATTTTTAATAACTCGCAGGATTACAGTGGAAGTACATTGGTTGTGGGTGCTGTACTTTTTGCATTTCAGATTTATGGGGATTTCTCAGGATATTCTGACATTGCTTTGGGAATATCAAGGCTTTTTGGATTTGAACTGCTAAGGAATTTTGCTTTTCCTTATTTCTCAAGAGACATTGCCGAATTCTGGAGAAGGTGGCATATATCATTAACATCATGGTTTCGCGACTATTTATATTATCCCTTAGGTGGAAGTAAAAAAGGAACAGGGATCACTATCCGGAATATATTTATCATTTTCCTAGTAAGTGCTTTCTGGCATGGAGCCAACTGGACGTTTATTGTCTGGGGTGTACTGAACGCAATTTACTTTCTTCCTTTGTTGTTATTGAAAAAAAACCGAGAGCACATAGAAATAGTTGCTCAAGGAAAAATGCTGCCTTCGGTAAAAGAATTAATCAGCATGGCAATTACATTCTCATTGGTGGTTTTTGCATGGATATTTTTTAGAGCAGACAGTATCCATCATGCTTTTCAATACATATCCGGGATTGCTGGCAAGTCATTGTTTTATCCTCCTGAGATATTTCCTAAAACAATTTTCCTGCTTGTGGCTTTTTTTATAATTGTTGAATGGCTTGGAAGAGAACAACAGTTTGCAATTGCAAAGCTTGGAATCAAATGGCCAAAGATTTTACGTTGGTCATTTTATTATTTGCTTATCCTGTTGATTTTTTCGTATAGCGGAAAAGAGCAGCAATTTATTTATTTTCAGTTCTGACATGAAACAGTTTCTCAAAACATTATTTCTTTTTTTTCTGCCAATCATTATTTTATTATGTGTGCTTATTCCTTTTTATATCCTATCTGATCCGTTCAGGATAATAAGACCGTATGATGACTATTCATACATGCCCGTAATCACAAGCCGTGATTATATAAGTACTGAGATGTATTTAAAAAACAAGGATAAATACAATTATAATTCATTCATTTTCGGCAGTTCGCGAACCATTGCATTCAGACCGGAGTCGTGGAAAAAATATTTAAAGCAATCAGATCAACCATTTGTTTTTGATGCATCAAGTGAAAACATTAATGGTATTTATCAAAAAATTGCTTTTATAAACAATCAAAAAGCAAAAATCAACAATGCATTAATTATTATTGATCATGATGCCACCTTTACACGGGATGATGACAGCCCTGGTCATTTAACAGTAAAACACCGTGCAATTTCCGGTAGCAGCTTGTTCAGCTTTCATTTTATTTTCTTCAGGGTTTTTACCACTCCCGAATTTCTTTATTATTTCTTAAAATATAAATTCACTCATCATTATGATGACAGCATGTTCGGTTATATTGAAAACAGAAAAATTAAAATGGATTCAGTAAACAACCAGATTACTATCGAAGATCATGAAAGGGAATTAACTTACAATCCTGCGGGTTACTATGGAAAAAGAAAAGCAGTTTTTTATCAACGCAAAGGTGAGGTTGTTGACTCAAAAAATAAAATCACTAATTCGCATGTAAAAACCATGCAGGAAATAGTAAACATTTTTAAAGCACAAAAAACGGATTATAAAATCATCATTGGACCTCTGTATGAGCAAGTAAAATTTTCTACTCATGATTTGGAAAAATTAGAAAAAGTATTCGGTAACCACCTCTATGATTTTTCAGGCGCAAATGAATTTACATCCTCTGTTTCTAATTATTATGAAGCATCACATTACAGACCCTTGGTGGGAGATGCTATTTTAAAAAGAATTTATAATAAATAATGGCAGGAGATGATTAAATTTTATTGCGGATAATTCTGCTACGCTATAAATGGTTAGTTATCATTTCCCCACTTAAATGTATAAATTGCTGTTACGGTTGTTACTTCAAAATAATCTTTCACATAAATCCACCAGCCGTGTCGAATAGCCCATCTCATTATCATACCATCCCACTACTTTCACCATACGATCCAAAACAGAAGTGAGTTGAGCATCAAAAACGCATGAGTGTGTATTGCCGATGATGTCAACAGATACAATGGGGTCTTCAGTATATTCAACGATTCCTTTCATTGAATTTTGAGAAGCATTTTTAAAAAGCTGATTGATTTGCTCAACGGATGCAGTAGTTTTTAACATACAGGTAATATCAGTTACAGATCCGTTGATAACCGGCACACGGATGCCCGCTCCTCCCAGTTTACCTTTCAAATGAGGGAATACATCGGCAATGGCTTTGGCAGCGCCTGTAGTGGTGGGTATGATAGAATGTGCAGCTGCTCTTGCTCTTCTTAAATCTTTATGTGGTCCGTCATGTAAGTTCTGATCGCCTGTATAAGCATGAATAGTGGTGATGTAAGCAGTTTCAATTCCAAAAGCATCATCCAGTATTTTAATCATGGGTGCTGCATTGTTGGTGGTGCATGATGCATTGGAAATAACTTCTTCGGTTTTGTCAATCAAATGATCATTTACTCCCAATACAATTGTTTTTAATTCACCTGATGCAGGTGCAGATATGATTACTTTTTTTGCTCCTGCAGCTACATGAGCTTTTGCATCTTCTGCTTTTGTAAACTTTCCTGTGGATTCAATCACCACATCAACCATTAATTTTTTCCATGGGAGATTTTTTGGTTCTTTCTCAGCAGTAACCGGCACTTTTATTCCGTTCACAATTATATTGTGTTCATCACTGCTTATCTCCGCCTTGAAAATTCCGTGCACTGAGTCATACTTTAATAAGTGTGCAAGTGTAGAGGTGACGGTAAGGTCATTGATTGCAACTACTTCAAATGAGGGATGTGTAATTAATTTTTTAAAAACAGTGCGTCCGATTCTACCGAATCCATTGATGGCAACTTTGATTTTTGACATATTATTTGGGTATTAGTGGGAGATGCTTAATTCGTAAGCATGATAAAACCCCGTGTTAAAATAAATGTTTTTCTGCATGATAAGAGGATCTCACCAAAGGTCCGCTCTCAACATATCTGAATCCTTTTGTTAACGCAATTTCTTTATACCTGGCAAAACGGTCAGGGTGTACAAACTCTGCTACTATTAAATGCTCTTTAGTAGGTTGAAGATATTGACCGAGTGTCAGAATATCAACTCCTGAATTTTTAAGATCATCCATTGTTTCTAAAACTTCCTCATCCGTTTCACCTAATCCAAGCATCACTCCTGATTTGGTTCTTACTCCGCTTTCTTTTATACGTTTCAATACTTCAAGACTGCGATCGTATTTTGCCTGAACGCGCACTTGCTTAGTCAGTCTTCTCACAGTTTCAAGATTGTGCGAAATCACTTCAGGTTTTTCATCAATTACACGTTGCAGGTTTTCCCACTTGCCTGCAAAATCAGGAATTAATGTTTCCAGTGTGGTTCCGGGGCTTATCTCACGTATTGCACGAATGGTTTCCACCCATACCACAGATCCGCCATCTTTTAAATCATCACGATCAACAGAAGTTACCACACAGTGTTTTACATTCATTAACCTTACCGAATTGGCAACACGCATGGGCTCATTCTTATCCACTGCCAAAGGACGACCTGTGGCTACAGCACAAAATCCACACGAACGGGTACACACATTACCCAGTATCATAAAGGTGGCAGTGCCTGCACCCCAGCATTCGCCCATATTAGGACAATTGCCGCTTTCGCAGATAGTATGTAATTTATTTTCTGATACCAGCGTGCGTACTTTTCGGTATTCCTCTCCTGTGGGAAGTTTTACTTTAAGCCACGATGGCTTTTTTGGTTTTTCTGCCGGCATTGATGCCACTTCATTTACTTCAGGCATAATAAAAATTATGCGGTAAAATTACCACTTCCTGCCGTAAATCAGGGTGAAATAAAATGTGAGAAAAAATTGTTTGTTTGGTTTATGATAGGGATCCCATTTATCGTTAGCATTAAGTATTCCATTATTATCCGAATCAATCTGCACTGCCATTATCGGAATTTTTCTGGGATAAGCATCTAAAGAAGCTCCCACTTCTATGGCTTTAATGTCTTCATGAAAAGGAGCATATTCAAAGTTAAATCCAATTTTGGCAAAACCGCCCGGATGAAACTTAATCTCATCCAGACCTTGTGTAAAAGAAGCCCGGCCATAAATATTTTCAGGATTATGATTTTCATTATTCGGATCATATTTCTCTGTCACCACATCATAAAAACCACTGTTTGGAGGCTCTTCGGTCAGGATTTCAAGATACACCGGTTTAGTTATGCCGAGCGAAAGTCCACCCATGTATATAAAACGCACTTCCACTCCGGTTCTGTCGGCTTTACTGTACAATGTTTTTCTTGCCCCTGCAGAAGCGCGAATAACATTGAATGAATTAAGCTTACCAAAAAAATAAGATTTTGAATTTTCAAAGAATGGATTTATAACTCTTCTTTCCTTAGGATGTTTCATGCTTACAATCTGCGCTTCAAACATTAATTTTTTAAAGCCGGTGATATTGCGTCCGCGTTTTACCTCAATACCCCATCCACTGGTATGAAGGTTTACACCAAAACTCATTTCGTGCCTGAGTAATATCGGTTTTTCTTCCTGATATTCATTTGGATTGGTTTGTGAAAAAGCGCTTTGCAGAGCAAGAAAAAAAACACTTATTAATAATAATTTTTGCAGGGAAAACATCACACAAATATATAGCTTAAAACTAAAATATTATACCATTCATTTCTAATGCACAGTAACTAATCTGTAAACAAAGTAAGTTTGTTTCAAATTTAAAAGCATGGCAACAGCGGAGACTGTTTATCTCGGTGAATTAAGAACCAGAGCGAAGCATTTACAATCAGGAGTGGAAATTATAACTGATGCTCCCCTTGACAACCACGGAAAAGGAGAAGCATTTTCTCCTACTGATATGTTCGCATCTTCCTTGGGAAGTTGCATGCTTACTATAATGGGAATTGCGGCACGCACACATAAGTTTAATATTGACGGAACAAAAATTGAAATAACAAAAGTGATGGCAGCCAACCCGCGCAGAGTATCAGAAGTGCACGTTCATTTCACAATGCCTCCTGTAACTTATACCGAAGAGCAGAAGAAAATACTCTATATCGCAGCAACTACTTGCCCTGTTGCTTTAAGCATTCATCCCGATATAAAACAAAAAGTGGATTTTGTTTATAAATAATAGTTTAAGGTCTAAAGTTTACAGTTACGTATGTCAGCCAACTTGAAACTTTAGACTTGAAACTTTAAACTCCTTTATCTTTACCTCATGAATCCTGAACAAATTGAGTTTATGCGTGAAGCCATCCGGCTTTCTAAAGAAGGTATGACCAATGGGTACGGAGGTCCGTTTGGTGCAGTGGTGGTGAAGGATGGAAAAATTGTCGGTCGTGGATATAACAAGGTAACTTCAACCAACGATCCTACAGCACATGCTGAAGTGGTTGCCATTCGTGATGCCTGTAAAAATCTTAAAACATTCCAGCTGGAAGGTTGTGATATTTATACAAGCTGCGAACCTTGCCCGATGTGTATGGGTGCTATTTATTGGGCACGTCCATCCAATGTTTATTTCGGGTGCACACGTGAAGACGCTGCTAAAATTGGTTTTGATGATTCCTATATTTATAATGAATTGAAACTGGATATTGCAGAGAGAGGAATACCGCTCAATAATTTTTCGAGAGAAGAAGCGATGATGGTTTTTGACGAGTGGGAGAGGAAGGAAAATAAAACGAAGTATTGATTTAATCAAACCTCAACACTTTTACAGGAGAAATTTTTGCAACTACAGCAGAAGGAATTATTAACATTAAAGTGCAAATCAAAATTGCTCCAACATTAATCAATAACCAACCCGTAACGGTAAAATTAATAGGAACCACCGGCATGTAATATGATTCCTGTTCCAGTTTAATTATTCCGAAATGAGACTGTATCCATCCCAATCCCAATCCTATCACGTTTCCCCAGAAAGCTCCTTGTAAAATAATGTAACCAGCAAGATAAATAAACATTTTGCGTAAGCTTTTATCCTGGGCTCCCAATGCTTTCAGCAAACCGATGGAAGTGGTGTTTTCAAGAATTAAAATCAGCAAAGTAGAAATCATAGCAATAGAAGAAACCATCACCATTAAAGTGATGATGATTACCACATTAATGTTTTGCAACTCGAGCCAGTTAAAAATCTGCGGGTATAATTCAGTGGCTGTTTTGGTATTGTATTGAAAACCGATGTTTTCATAAATGGCTCCTGCTGTTTCATTCACTTTGCTGTAGTCGTCAACAAAAATTTCATAACCACCAATTTGTTTTGCACTCCAATCGTTGAGTGATTGAATTTGCCTGATATCACAAAGAATAAATATATTATCAAACTCATCTGACAAGCCTGTATTGTAAATTCCGCTCACTTCAAATTTCCTGATCTTTTTTCCCTGCTGAATAAAAAACACAAGAAAGCTGTCGTGCAATTTCAGATTGAGCTTTCGGCTGATGTTGGCAGATATAATTACTTTTTTAGTGGAAGAATCATTGGGCAAGTGCAACACATCGCCTTCCACCATTTTATCTTTAAAAAAACTCCAGTCAAATTCTTTATCTATTCCTTTCAGTACAATGCCTTGTAATTCGGTTTGTGTTTTTAGAATTCCTGCTTTGGTTGCGTAAGTCTGAACATGTTTTACACCGCTTACTTTTTTAACCTGCTGTTCAAGAATATGATTTCTTTCTATTGGTGCTTCTTCAAATGAACTGTTGCTATCAAAAATGGTGATGCGGATATGGGAAACAAACCCTGTAACCTTTTTAGAAATTTCATTACGGAAACCTGTAACAATCATCACTGCCGCAATCATCACTGCAATACCCAGTGCAACGCTTGTAATAGCAGCACGTATAACAGGTTTGTTCAACCTGCCTGTAGTGCTTCCTCCGCTAATAAATTTTTTGGCTATGTAATATTCGTATCGCATCTCAGTTATTCACAAAAATGGTCTAAATTTTTTTCTTTGAAAGTTTATTCAACAAAAAGTTGTTCCTCACTGTAACCTTTACGCTGTAACATTAGTAAAAACATTAAAATCTGGTTAATTCATACACTTAAGCCAAAATAAAACGTGGAAGCAATAGCAAAGGTTAGTAATACATTACTCAAAAAGCAACTTGAAAAAATCATAGGCGATAATCCGGTGCCTGGTTATATGGAAGATTTTATCACTGCTGTTGACCGTACCTATTTTCAGTATGAAATGGAACTGGAGCATGTTAGTAATCTTGAAAAAATTAACCGTGAACTTGATCAGTTTGCATATATCGTGTCACATGATCTTAAAGCTCCTTTAAGAGCAATGTCAAGTTTAGTGAGCTGGATTGAAGAAGACTCAGGAGAATTTCTGACGAAAGATTCAAAGGAAAACCTTCAAACTATTGTAGGACGAATTCACAGAATGGAAAATCTTATACAAGGCATATTGACCTATTCAAAAGCTGGAAAAGGAAAAACAGAAAAAAGTCTGGTGAATGTAAAAGAGTTGCTTAATGAGATTATAGATTCTGTTTCAGTACCTCATCACATTACCGTAAAAAATAAAGTAGAGTTAGCTGATCTTTTAACTGAAAAAATAAAGCTGAGCCAGGTTTTTGCCAACCTTATTTCCAATGCAATTAAGTACAATGATAAAAGCACTGGTGAAATTGAAATTGGTTGTTATGAATATGATAACTGGTGCCAGTTTTATGTGCAGGATAACGGCCCAGGAATAGAAAAGGAATATCATGAAAAAGTTTTTATGATTTTTCAGACTCTTACTTCACGTGATGAAATTGAAAGCACCGGAATAGGATTAGCAATTGTGAAAAAAATTGTTGAAGAACAGAATGGTAAAATATGGGTTGAATCAGATGGAAAAAAAGGATCACGTTTTGTATTTACATGGCCTGCTATAAAACAATAATAACTCTAAAAAGATAAACAAATATGGAAGACAAAATATTACACATCCTATTGGTAGAAGATGACAGCGTTGATGTAATGAATGTGCAGCGGGCATTTAAAAAGAACAATATTAATAACCCGCTGCATGTAGCATTTAACGGAGTAGAAGCTCTGAACATGCTGCGTGGAACTAATGGAAGGCCCAAGTTGAATCCTATGCCTGGAGTTATCTTATGTGATATCAATATGCCTAAAATGAATGGCATTGAATTTCTCAAAGAGCTTCGTAATGATGAGGCATTGAAATCATGCAGTGTATTTATAATGACTACTTCCAATGATGAACAGGATAAATTTGAAGCATACAAATTAAATGTTGCCGGTTATGTTCTGAAACCACTTTCATTTGAAAAATTTGTGAGTGCAGTGTCAATTCTGAACAATTACTGGAAATTGTGTGAACATCCGGAATTAGTGGCTTCATAAAATAAACCGTCATAACCACCTCATAATTATTAATGACTCACAGCAATTCGTTGTTAAATAAGATTAAGGTTCTGCTTGTAGAGGATGTACAGGCTGATCGCATCATGATTACCCGTGCAATTAATAACGCAGGATTTGACTGCGAAATTAAGTATGCTGAAAATATTGCTGATGCACTTGTTTTATCACTTGCTCATAATTTTGATTGTATTTTACTTGATTATTATTATCCAACTGCCGGCAACGGATTGGATTTTATTAAAACGTATCAGTCTCGCGGAGGACAAACACCCATTGTAATTGTTACCTCTCACAATGAGATAAGCCTTGCTGTGGAAGTAATGAAGTCAGGCGCCAGTGATTATATATGTAAAGATGAATTATCACCGGAGCATTTAATAAAGAGCTTTAATTATATCCTCAGATTAAAAATTGCTGAGGAAAGCCGGCAAGCCGCTGAACGTGCTTTAATAGAAAGCGAACTGCGGATGAAAAGTATTATTGAACGCTCACCCGTAATAGTGTTTACTATTGACGAAGGTGGGTTTTTCAAATTATTTAAAGGCAAAGGGGCAGATAACATTAATATAATACATGAACATATCATTGGACAAAATATTCAGGATGTAAGTCATCTTACTCCGGTTAGATACCATGATTATAAGAAAGCACTAACAAGTAACGAGCTTTCGCACAGAGTAGAAATAAGCAATCATTTTTTTGATGTGAATTATATTCCTGTGCAAAATCATCTTGGAAAAATAACTTCAATGATGGGTGTGGCAATTGACATCACAGATTTTAAACGCAATGAAGTTGAACTGAAAAACACAATTGTGTTAGCGGAAACTGAGTCGAAAGTAAAACAACAGTTTCTGGCCAATATGAGTCATGAGCTGAGAACGCCCATTCATGGTATCATTTGTTTAATTGATTTTGTTTTAAAAACATCATTGCAGGAAGATCAACAGAAGTACTTAGACCTTGCAAAGCGTTCAGCTGACAGTTTACTTTTTATCGTAAATGATATTCTTGACTTGAGTAAAATCCAGGCATCGAAGATGACTTTTGAAGAAATTTCGTTTGATCTTACAGATACTCTTCAATCTTCAACAGGCGCTTTTATACCATCAGCAATTGAAAAAGGAATTGAAGTAAATCTGAATATTAATGAAAATGTTCCTTCAACAGTTTGTGGTGATCCTGCACGCTTAACGCAAATCATAAATAATATTCTTGGCAACGCAATCAAATTTACAGAGAGAGGAGCAGTGGATGTTACCGTTTTCTGTAAAGAAAAAAATGAATATCATTCAATGATTGTGTTTGAAATTAAAGATAGCGGTATGGGAATTCCAGCGCATATCCTGCCAACAATATTTGAAATTTTTTCGCAGGCAGGTAACGATATCAGCCGGAAATATGGCGGAACTGGCTTAGGTCTTACAATTTCAAAACAATTAGTGGAGCAACAAAACGGAAACATAGCCGTACAAAGCACAGTAAATGAAGGTTCAGTATTCACATTTAGCATACCGTATAAAATAAATAGTGAAGCAAAAAAATTAAATAAAAACAATATCCCTCTCGAAATGAATAATACGATTACAAAAAAATTAAATATCCTGGTAGCAGAAGATAATGATATCAATAGGTTCATCATCAAAAAAATGATGGATGACTGGGGATTTGATTATCAATTTGCCATTACTGGAGCTGATGCTATTGAAAAAGCAGCCAGCGCTACTTATGATATGATACTTATGGATATTGAAATGCCTGAAATGAATGGCTATGATGCAACAGCATTTATCCGTAAGGAGTTGCCTGCAGGAAAAAATAATATTCCTATCATAGCTATGACAGGTCATGCTATGAATGGTGAAAGAGAAAAGTGTATTGAAACAGGAATGAATGATTACATATCAAAGCCTTTTCAAGGTGATGAGCTGAAGAAAATAATCATTGATTGCATGAATCAAAACAGTAATCAAAATGTAATTACATTAAATCCTCCTCCGGTAAGTCAACGATTTACTAACCTCGATTTCCTCATCGAAATATCAGATGGTAATGAAGTTTTCTTTAAAGAATTTATAACATTGTTTTTAAATAGCGCACCTGCTGCAGTGGCTGATATGGAAACTGCTTTAAAAAATAAAGATTGGGAAATGATGCGCCAGGTGGCACATAAAATAAAACCATCATTTAATTATGTTGGATTAAAAGAATTAAATAAAGCAGCGGCACGCATCGAAGATTTGTCTAAAAAACTATCAGAGCTTGATGAGATACCTGCACTTATCAATACAATTAAAACTACCTGCGAAATTGCATATCTGGAATTAAGACAGGAAATTAAAATAGCAGCATAACAACACATTTAATAAGAAACAAAATGGCAAGAATATTTATTGTAGAAGACGATTTGATGGTAGCTTCTTTATTGAAACAAGCACTGTCGAAAAATGACAAGTATGAATTACATCATTTTAACAATGCAGAAGATTGTATCAATAACCTGCATCTGAATCCTGATATTGTTACGGTGGATTATAACCTACCTGGCATGGACGGGCTTACCCTGATGAGCAAGATAAAAACCTATAATCAGAATATAATGGTAATCATCTGTTCCGCTCAGGAAAGTGTTGAAGTAGTAATCAGCAGTTACCGTAACGGAGCTCAGGATTATATTTTGAAAAACGATAATATGATGGCGGATGTTGAACGTTCAGTAAACAATCTTGCTATGAGTGTGGTACTTCGTAAGGAAGTTGAATTATTACAGGATCAGATTATTGACCGTAACCGTTATTCTAATATTATTGGTAACAGCCAGCCGATTCTCCGGGTACTCCGGTTGATACAAAAGGTGGAGAAGAACAATATGATGGTGCTGGTAACAGGGCAAAGCGGAACAGGAAAAGAATTAGTAGCAAGTGCATTGCATTATAATTCCACACGTGCACGCAAACCGTTTGTGATTGTAAACATGGGTGCAATACCTGATGAGTTGGTAGAGAGTGAACTGTTTGGTCATGAGAAAGGAGCCTTTACTGATGCACGTGATAAAAGAATAGGAAAGTTTGAAGAGTCAGATGGCGGAACAATATTCCTGGATGAGATTGGAGAAATGGATATGGGATTACAAGCAAAGCTTTTGCGTGTGTTACAAGAAAAAGAGGTAACAAGAATTGGAAGCAACAAAACAATGAAGCTTGATTTCAGGCTGATTGCTGCCACCAATAAAAATTTAACTCATGAAGTAAAAGAAGGACGTTTCAGAGAAGATTTATTTTACCGCTTACAGGGATTTTTAATTCATCTTCCTCCATTAAAGGAACGTGGTGATGATATCATTTTATTAGCTAAACATTTTCTTGAAACTTTCTGCAAACAAAATAAGCTTCCGCAATTTACCATCTCTAAAGAAGCTTGCAAATTCATGCTTGAATATGCATGGCCCGGAAATGTTCGCGAGTTAAAATCAATTGTTGAACGCGCTGCTCTTATGGCTGAAAATAATACGATCACTTTAGAGGATTTAACATTTGTTACAGCATAAAAAAAATTATAAGTCTTTTTGTTTGATGTTTAATAACACTGGAAAAAAAATAGATAGAATGGAGCCTGGTGAATTTATGTTTAAGTGTGTAATGATTGTGGATGATACTAAAATTGACCGTTATGTTGCCACTCATGTAATAAGGAATAATCGTTTTAGTGAACGGATTCTTGAATTCGATATGGCAACGCGCGCTATTGATTACCTGGAGCAAAACCAGGAACATCCTGAAATGCTTCCGGAAGTAATTCTGTTAGATATAAGAATGCCTGAGATGGATGGCTTCCAGTTTTTAGAAAGGTTATCTCTTTTACCTCACTCAGTCAAACATACTTGTTGCATAGTGATGCTTTCTTCTTCTCTCGATCCGCTGGATCTTAATAGGGCTGAAAACAGTCTTGTCGTTAAAAAATTTCTTAATAAACCACTCAGGAAAGAAAATTTTGAAGAGATAGTTACACTGTATAATAATTTATATGCTGTAACTCATAACGAAAAAGGAATAATCTAAGTGAGAAAGATATTTTCTAAAACAAATGATTACTTATTTGTTCCATCGTTTAAATGCTTAATAAGCGTTTATCACTAAAAATGTATGTTTAATTTTCATTTTCATAACTCTGTAGGTTTCTTAATTGCATTTATTCCCGCGCTGATGAATCTGGGAATTGTGGGATACATTTTTTGGAAATTACCTGAGAACCGTTTGACAAGTGTATTTGCACTCCTGAGTCTTGCATTAGCATGTTGGCAGATTAATGATTCTATTACACGCATAAGTCCCTCAGGACAAATTACTGATACATGGGATATTATTTTTTGTGCTTCATGGCTTTTTGTAGGGCCGCTTTGTCTTCATTTTGCTTTGTTATATACAAGTATTCTTAAACAAAAACGTTCGCGTACAACTCTATTATTATTATATGTTCCGGCAATCGTTTTTACTTTACTCTACCAGGCGCGTGTTTATTCTCACATTTATACCTATGAAAATATTTGGGGATGGGTTAATTATCATGATAAGCACTGGATAGATGTGCTGCAGATTTATTGGATATCGGTGCTTGTAATAGCAGCAACCATCATAATTTTTTATCATGCTTATATCATCCGTAAAGATCTGTTACTAATAAAGCAAACCATAATTATTGCTACAGGAATCGGTATTCCAACGGTGATGGGTCTTGTGGGGCAGGTAATCATGCCACTCATTCTCAATAAACCTGCTATACCATTTGCTTCCACGTTTATGACTTTTTTCTCATTAGCAACCGTTCTCTCACTGAATAAATACCGGTTATTTAATGCAAGTGATACAGTGAGTAATGAAAAGCTGATAGAAGACATGCCGTTGATGATATTCAGTATTTCAGAAAAGAGAAGACTTGCCTATATTAATAATTATACAGCGGAGATGCTTAAGATTAACAAATATGAGTTAGGTATATTGCCGTTAAAAAAATTATTACCCTTTGCATCAGTTGAACATTCCAACCTGTTTTTCGAATCTTATGTCAGCGCTATGAGAGGAGAAACCATTAACAATTTTGAATCAAACATTATTACTCCTGATGGAGAAAAGGACCTGGTGATTTCCTGTAAACCCATCATTAATAATAAGCAGGTGCAGGGTGTGTTATTTGCGGCACGTGATATTACAGCATTGAAAAAATCAAATGAATTGATCAAACATAAAGAGATGTTGTTGGCCGATGCACAGGAGATTGCACATGTAGGAAGCTGGGAATGGAGTGTAAAGGAAAACGCTGTGTTATGGTCAGATGAATTGTACAGGATATTTGGTTACGATCCCGGAAGTGAGAATATAGATTACACTCGCTTTATGGAACTGGTGCATCCGGAGGATAAACAAAGAGTGGAGGGTATCGTGATGAATTCATTTACTACACTTGAGCCTTTTACTTATTATGCAAGAATTATAAAAAAAGATAATAGCATAGTTAACATACATGCCCGTGGCAAGGTGATGACAAATGAACACAATGAAGTGATTAAATTAATAGGAACTGCACAGGACGTGACGGAACAAAAGCTCAAGGAAGAAACTTTGCAACGACAAAACGAAGAGCTTAGAAAGATCAATCATGAGTTGGATAAATTTGTTTACAGTGTTTCACATGACTTGCGAGCACCATTACTTTCAATGCAGGGAGTAATTGATATTACCACTGAAATTACCCGTGAAGAAATTATTATTGAGCACATGGACATGTTGAAAACCAGCATCACCCGGCTTGATAGTTTTATTGAAGATATACTCGATTATTCGCGTAATGCAAGAGGAGAACTGAATATTCAGCCTGTTGATTTTAATAAGCTGTTAAAAGTTATTACAGATGATATAAAACATATTACAACCAATAACCGGATGGTTCAGATTGAGTTCGAAACGCTTTCGGAAGGAGTATTTTGTACTGATAAAAACCGGTTAAGTGTTGTGCTTACCAATCTTATTTCAAATGCCATCCGGTATCATAATAGAGACTCCAGGAATTCATTTGTTAAAATACATGTTAATGCCAATGAAGTAAACGCGATTATAGAAGTGGAGGATAACGGTATTGGGATTAACCCTGTTAATCAGGAAAAAATATTTGAGATGTTTTACCGCGTTTCTGAAAACTCCACCGGATCAGGTTTGGGTTTGTATATTGTAAAAGAAGCTGTCAACAGACTCAAGGGTAAAATTAAAATTACTTCAACAGAAGGTCATGGGTCAAAATTCACTGTTGAAATTCCTAATTTGTTATATCAGTAAATCAAAACTCAAACATTCCGGGGAGTTAATTTTTTTTGGATAACATTAATTACTATCGGAAACTTTTCGGAAAAAAAAGCGTAAGAAATCAAGTAAGAAAATCATAAAGTTGAGCAATTAGTCTCTTGTACTTATTATAAATTGAGAAACAAATATTAAATATGGCAGGATTTAATTTACGCCCAACCCAGAAGTTAAGAACATTACAGAAGGGAACTCTTATTGTAGCCGGTGCTTCCATCATCTGCATGATTTGTTATTTTACTTTGTTTATCAATACCGTTGATATCACCAATTCTTCAGCAACTAACAGGAATAAATTAATGGACACTGATCCCATTAACAATGGAGAAATATTATGCATGTTTACCTGGAATAAAAATCCTGTTACCAAATCTGATATCGGTACATTGGCAAAAGAAGTAAGCATGGATGCTGAATGTATTGCAGGTGGAAAAGATCAGAGTTTTGGCTTGAGTGCAGGTAAAACAGATAAGACTATTGATCTAAAAATTGATGCAACAGATGAGTTGAATATACCAGGCATTGACATTAGTGTTGATTACAGATGCATGGAACCGGCAGGAAGTTTTTTCAGCCGTGGAAATTATTTCAATTTCGGAATTAAAGATCATTTTCTTGTTATTCAGTATAAAGTTGAAAATGAAAATGGAAAAACATTTACTGTAAATGAGAAAACACGTTACGAGGTTCAGGAGGATAATGTTTTACGTAACTATCGTTTTCTTTTCAATCCCGTTAAAGGTCGCGGAGAAATATTTGTTGACAACATTGCAGTGTGGGTAAGTGAAGGTAGTCCTGATGGTTCAGAAGGAAGCAGCTTATGGTGGAAAAAAAATGATGAGATCATCATTGCAAAAGGAATGAATGGAAACGCTTCAGGCAAAGTGATTATGGATAACTTTATTATCCGCAATACAGAGCAGGTTCGTCAGATACCGTTTCAGCTGTTAAGCTTTACTGCCGAAATGCAAGGTGACAATGTGATGCTGAACTGGTTTACTGCCAAAGAAAAAAATACAGATTATTTCCGTGTTGAGCGAAGCATTGATACACACAAATATGAAGAGATAGGAAAAGTGGCTGCATCAAAAAATTCAAATCAGTTAAAAGCTTATGCACTGCTTGATACACATCCGATAGGGGGTGTTTCCTATTATCGTCTCGTAATGAACGATAACAAAGCAATAAAATCAGTGTGGATACCGGTTATTGCTTTTCGTCTGCAGGCTAATCCTAAAAATACTTCATCCGTAACCGCTCCAAATGTTACGCCTGCTAACGATAACTAAAGTTTAAAAATATTCATACACAAAGGAGCGATTTATTAATTGCTCCTTTTTTATTTGTGCCTATTTTTGACCTCATAAATAAAACGTATGAAAAAAATAATCTTATCACTATCAATAATTGTTTGCCTGCATAATTTTTCAAATGCACAGGATACACTGTGGAGAAAAGGCGGAATAATAAATCTCAATTTTAATCAGACAAGTTTTGATAACTGGGCTGCCGGTGGCGAGGATGCCATTTCAGCCAGTGCTTTGCTTAGCGCTTTCGACAATTATAAAAAGGGCAGGACAGCCTGGGATAATTCGCTCGATCTTGGTTACGGAATGCTGAAACAGGGTGAGCAAAAATTGCGTAAGAATGAGGATAAAATTGATTTCACTTCTAAATTAGGATATGCTGTTAACAGCAAGAACAAATTATTTTATACTGCATTATTAAATTTTAAATCACAGTTTGATAACGGTTATAATTATCCGAATGATTCTGTAGTGATTTCAAAATTTGGAGCACCGGCTTATGTCACTTTTGCATTGGGATTAGATTATAAGCCCAATAAATATTTTTCCGTTTTTGTTTCACCTTTAACAATGAAAATGACTATTGTGGGTGACAGAGACCTTGCTGATGCAGGTGCTTATGGTGTTAATCCGGCTGAATACGATTCCTTTGGTAACAAAACAAAAGATGGAGAACATAACAGAACAGAATTTGGTGCTTACCTCAATGCAAAATTTCAGAAAGACATTATGCAAAATGTAAATCTTTTAACCAAGCTTGATCTGTTCAGCAATTACGCAGAAGATCCTCAGAATGTAGATGTGAACTGGGAAGTATTGATCGCAATGAAAATCAATAAACTGCTTTCTGCAAGTATTTCAACACAGTTGATTTATGATGATAATATTCCTGTTCCGCTTTTCAGTGATGTGAATGGTGTGAGAACACAAACAGGCGCAGGCCCTCGCACACAGTTTAAAGAAGTGCTTGCGATTGGATTATCTTATAAGTTTTAATGATATAACATTAGACCTTCTTTAATAAACCTCCGAGGTTTTAAAAATCTCGGAGGTTTGATTGATAAAAAATAATCAAATTTAAACCTCACTCGTTGAACACACTTTCCATTTACAAATCCTCAGCAGGTAGCGGAAAAACCTATACCCTTGTTCGTGAATATTTAAAACTTGTTCTTCCCTATCCTTCTAATTTCCGCCATGTGCTTGCCATCACTTTTACCAATAAGGCAACCGATGAAATGAAGAGCAGAATTTTGCGATCACTAATTGAATTAGCAGAAGGGAAAAATAAAAACTTAGAACAGGAATTAGCAAAAGAATCTTCGCTGTCCAAACTAAATATACAGGAACAGGCACAAAAATGCCTGAATTTTATTCTGCATCATTATTCTGATTTTGCTGTTACAACCATTGATAGTTTTTTTAATTCAATTGTAAAATCATTAGCGCATGAAATGAAATTGCCATTGCGTTTTGAAATTGAATTAGATCAGGAATTTATCAATGAAGACATCACCGAAAGATTATTAAGGGAAATCGGGAAAGATGAAAAGCTTACTGCATGGTTGCAATCTTTTGCTTTTGATAAACTGGAAAATAATAAAGGATGGAAAATAAAACCTGAGCTTAAAAAAATTGGTCAGCAACTTTTCAAGGAAGAATATTATAAGCAGCAACGAAATGTTGAACCGGATTATAATGTCTTAACATTACAGCTTAAGGCTGCAAGAAAAAAATTTGAAGAACAGGTTCGAAAGCATGGCGAATTGTTTAATACAAATATTGAAAAGCATGGCTTTGTCATTGATGAATTTAATTATGGTAAGAGTGGAGTTGCCGGTTACTTGTCAAAGCTTTCCCGTAAAGATTTATCAGGAAAAGAATTTATGCCAGGTGTGCGTGTTATGGCAGCGCATGATAATGCGGATGCATGGTTAAGTAAATCAAACCAAAATAAGGCATTGCTTGAATTGATTAATTCAACATTACAGCCCTTGCTTAAAGCGCATATTGAATTTCATAACTCAAACTTTAGTCATTACTCTTCAGCCTGCGAAGCATTAAAATTAATTTATGTTGCAGGTATTATTACCAGGCTTGCAGAACATTTTCGTGATTATCGTGATGAGCATGATTTGCTAACGATTGCAGATGCTAACATTCTTATTAAAAATTTCGTTGGTACCAATGATACCTCTTTTGTATTTGAAAAAACAGGCAATAAGTTCAGGCATTTTTTACTGGATGAATTTCAGGATACCAGCGATATACAATGGAAAAATTTATTGCCACTGATAAATAACGCATTGGCTTCGGGTAATTCTGCTTTGATAGTTGGTGATGTTAAGCAAGCCATTTACCGTTGGCGTGGTGGCAATATGAATTTGCTTCAGCAGGAAATAAAAGATGATTTGAAAATGTATGCTTCTTTGATACAAGAAAGAAAATTGAATATTAATTATCGCAGCACAAAGGAGGTTATTGAATTTAATAATTCTTTTTTTCAATTGTTGCCGGATATCATCCGTGAACTTGAACATGCTGACTATAATTTAATAGCAGCAGCCTACCAGACTGATGAAATAATGCAGCTCACTCCTGAAAAAATAAAAGAGAATGGTTATGTAAATATTTCTTTCATTGATGAGAAAGAAATTTCAGAGATAGAGGATGATGCAAAATGGAAGCAGGAATCGTTGAATAAGTTAGTTCCAACCATTGACCAGCTTTTGAATGATGGATATAGTTGGGGCGATATTGCGATCCTGGTTAGAACGAAATACGAAGGAAATGAGATCGCAAGATATTTATACAATAACGGAATTGATAAAATTGTTTCTGCTGATTCGCTGCTGATTCATAAAGCACCACAAGTTCAGTTTATCATCAATGCAATCCGTTACTTGCATGATCAGGAAAATGTGTTGGAACGTAAAGAGATGTTATACTTTGCCGCCAAAGAAAAAATATCTAAGGATGAATTGGATAAAATATTTTCTTCTTATGATTTTGAAAAAGATTCTTTGTTCCAGAAATATTTGCCGCCTTCTTATTTTGCGCTGAGTAAATATTTTTTACAACTTCCAGTTTATGACCTCACTGAACAATTGATAAAACTTTTTGATCTGAATAAAAATCCTGATGCTTATTTACAACGATTGCAGGATGTGATTTTAGAATACAGTGAGAAAAATCCTAATGATAGTTTAAGCTTTGTAAACTGGTGGGATGAAAATGCAGAACGAAAAAGTTTTTCAGTGATTACTCCCGAGCAAAGTGATTCAATTACAATAATTACTATTCATAAATCAAAAGGATTGCAGTACCCTGTTGTGCTGATGCCTTATTGCGATTGGTCGTTAAAACCAAAAGCCGGAGAATTACTTTGGGTTTCGAGCAATGAATCGCCTTATGATAATTGTAATGATATACCCGTGCTGTTCAGTAAAGCATTGGAGCATACATTTTTTAACGAACATTATACAAAAGAAATTCAGCAATATTATCTTGACAATCTCAATTTGCTTTACGTTGCATTTACACGTGCTGCAGAAAGACTGTATATAACAACACCATTTTTAAAAACAGAAAAGATAAGTAAGATCAGTCAGTTAATTCTTCTTGCAATTGAAAGAAATGATGCCTGGAACGAATGTTATAATGAGCGTGAAAAAGTTTTGGTTTTAGGAAAAGAGATTAAAAAGGAAAGAAAAGAAGTTTCAGCAACTAAAGCAGATATTTTTCATCCAGAACCATTCACAATAGCTGAATTTCCTATTCATGCATGGCAGAGTAAACTTGGCATCAAAACAAACAAAGAATATTCCTCTTCATTTATCGAGTACGGAAAAATACTTCACAAAATACTTTCATTTATCATTACTGAAAATGATTTGGAATTAGCATTGAATAAGGCAAAAAATATTTTTATCCTGGATGAACAAATATTGTTAAAAGTTAAAACATCTATTGAAAATATTTTTCAGGCTGTTAAAAAGCATGAATGGTTCACAGGGAAATTTGCAGTAAGAAATGAATCGGATATTTTTTCTGACAAGAATCTTTTTCGACCTGACAGGTTGATGTTTAATGATGAGGAAACAATAATTCTTGATTATAAGACAGGAGCAGAAGATAAATCGTATGACCGTCAAATTTCAGATTACAAAAATATTTTGAAAGAGGCAGGCTTTAAAAATGTAAAAGCATTATTACTTTACACAGCTGAATGTAAGATTGTGGAGGTATAGGTTTCTTTTTGTCATGCTGAGGTACGAAGCATCTCGCAACATATCCAGAGATGCTTCGTACCTCAGCATGACAATTTCTACGTTAAAAGCCTCACTCAATTTGATTAATTTTGTGACATCAAATTCAATGTAATTTATGAATGCAATTTATAATGTTCCGGTAGCTGTTAATGAACCAGTTTTGAATTATGCACCCGGAAGTCCTGAAAGAAAACAATTAAAAAAAACCCTTGCAGCAATGCGAGCAGAAGTTGCTGATATACCAATGTATATAGATGGCAAGGCTGTTCATACAAACAAAAAAGGTGAACTGCGTCCGCCACATGATCACCATCATTTGCTTGGAAAATATTCTGTTGGCGATGCAAGCCATGTACAAGCTGCAATTGATGCTGCATTGAAAGCAAAGAAAGCATGGGCTGATATGGAATGGGAACAAAGGCTTTCTATTTTTTTGAAAGCTGCTGATTTATTAAGTGGTCCTTATCGCGCAAAAATTAATGCTGCGACAATGCTTGGTCAGAGTAAGAATGTTTACCAGGCAGAGGTTGATGCAGCATGTGAAATGATAGATTTTTTGCGTTTCAATGTGCAATATGCAAGAGAAATATATGCACAACAGGTTATTTCCTCCAAAGGAGTTTATAACAGAATTGAGCAGCGTCCGCTGGAAGGATTTGTATTTGCATTAACTCCTTTTAATTTCACAGCTATCAGTGGTAATCTTCCAACTTCAGTTGCAATGATGGGTAACACAGTAGTGTGGAAACCTGCCAACACACAGATTTATGCAGCACGTGTATTGATGGAAGTTTTTATGGAAGCAGGTCTTCCTGCTGGAGTAGTTAATTTAATGTACGTTTCAGGAACTGTTGCAGGAGAAGTGATTTTTAATCATCCTGATTTTGCAGGAATCCATTTCACAGGTTCAACAGGAGTGTTTCGTGATATCTGGAAAACGATTGGAAATAATATTGCGAAGTATAAATCCTATCCACGTATTGTTGGAGAAACAGGTGGTAAGGACTTTATTCTCGCACATCCTACAGCAGTTGTGGCTGAAGTTGTTACTGCACTTTCTCGCGGAGCCTTTGAATTCCAGGGGCAGAAATGCAGTGCTGCATCACGTGCTTATCTTCCATCTAATTTATGGCCGGGAATTAAAGATGGTTTGTTTGCTGATTTGAAATCAATGAAAATGGGACCTGCAGAAGATTTCTCAAATTTCATTAATGCAGTGATTGATGAAAAATCTTTTGACAAACTGGCTTCTTATATTGATGATGCAAAGAATAATTCGCAGGTAGAGATAATTGCAGGAGGTAAGTATGATAAGTCAAAAGGATATTTTATTGAGCCAACTATTATAGTAACAAAAGATCCAATGTATGTAACGATGTGTGAAGAGTTATTCGGACCGGTGCTTACTGTGTATGTGTATGATGAAAATAAGTTTGAAGAAATTTGTGATGTAGTTGATAGCACAAGTATTTATGCGCTCACGGGTGCTATACTTGCACGGGATCGCTACGCAATTGAATACGCAACAAAAAGATTAGTTCATGCGGCAGGAAATTTTTACATCAACGATAAATGCACAGGTGCAGTTGTTGGTCAGCAGCCATTTGGCGGAGCACGTGCATCAGGTACAAATGATAAAGCAGGTTCGATGATTAATTTGTTGCGTTGGGTTTCTCCCCGAACGATTAAAGAAACCTTTGTTCCTGCAACAGATTATCGTTATCCATTTA
Organism: Bacteroidota bacterium; assembly: GCA_031363705.1. Classification (GTDB taxonomy): domain Bacteria; phylum Bacteroidota; class Bacteroidia; order AKYH767-A; family OLB10; genus JANLUX01. Next base: position 3,011 of record JANLUX010000070.1, on the reverse strand, counting down.
TGGAGAAAGAATAATTCTTAGCTTTGAATACCAAAATTAAATTCAACAATCAAAAGGAATGTTAAGCATAAGAGCATTATACGATGGGAAAAAGTTTACGTTAATTGATAAAATAGACATAAACGCTCCTCAGAAAGTGATTATCACTTTTCTGGAAGAAAATTATGATGATGTTTCAACTGATGAACTTGCTCAATTAGCAGCAGGAAGCAAATCGTTTGATTTTTTGAAAAATAAAATGGAGAATATTTATACTGATGATGACTTAAAAATAAAGTACAAACGATGAAACGTGGCACAATTGTGTTAACCAAATTTCCTTTTACTAATTTAAAATCTTCTAAACGCAGACCTGCAATTGTTGTCTCAAAATCGAACGAAAAAAAAGATGATGTAATTCTTGCTTTCATTTCCTCAGTAATTCCTGAACCTGTTTCAGAAACGGATTTGGTTATTGATAAAACAAATAAAGATTTCAGTAAATCGGGATTAAAGAAACAATCAGTAATTAAAGCAGATAAATTAATCATGCTAAATAAAAGTATTTTTACGGGAGAACTCGGAATTGTCAGCTCAAACACATTGAAACAATTAAACGAAAAATTAAGAGCAGCGCTGGATATTCAGGATTAATAAAAAGAAAATTGTCTAATTAGAATTTGAAAAATAAAGAAGGAATAGCTAATCAAAAGCCTTTGATAAAAACAATTCGTTTTGATCAAAAAGGTAAGATGAGTGTTTATCTTGAAGATGGACGACTTGTAATAGTTCCGTTAAGCTTTTTTCCTTCTATCAGAAAATTAAGCACAAGTGAGCGTAATGATTGGCATATTTCAAACGGACAAATAATTATATTTAAAAATTGCGATGATGTGTTTCATTTGGAACAAATCCTTGGAACAGAAAATCAATACTCCTATTCTTTTAATTAATGAAACTCACACTTACAAAACCCCTTGCATTTTTTGACCTGGAAACTACGGGTGTTAACATCGGTGCTGACCGTATTGTAGAGATCAGTATTTTGAAACTGATGCCTGATACAACAAGGCAGGTTTATACTAAAAGAGTAAACCCGGAAAAACCCATTCCTGCTGAAGCATCAAAGGTTCATGGGATTTATGATCAGGATGTTGCAAATGAACCAACGTTCAAACAAATTGCACCGGAGATTTATCAGTTCATTGGTAATGCAGATTTGGCAGGATATAATTCCAACAAGTTTGACATTCCTATGTTGGTAGATGAGTTTCTTCGTGCAGAAGTTGAATTTGAAATGAAAGGCAGAAGAATGATTGATGTGCAAAATATTTTTCATAAGATGGAACAACGCACGCTTGTTGCTGCTTATAAATTTTATTGCAATAAGGAAATTGAAAAGGCACACAGTGCAGAAGCGGACATCATTGCAACATACGAAGTGTTTGCCGCGCAGCTTGAACGTTATGAAAATTTAAAATGCGATATGGATTTCCTGCATGAGTTTACCAGTATGAATCAAAATGTTGATTTGGCAGGACGCATGATTTACAACGAGAAAAAAGAAGAGATATTTAATTTCGGTAAACACAAAGGCAAAACAGTTGCAGAGGTTTTTGCCAAAGAACCTTCCTTTTTTGACTGGATGATGAAAGGTGATTTTCCTGCAGAAACAAAAAAGGTTTTGACAGCATTGAGATTGAGAGCAATGAATACAAAAGTTTAATCAACTAAAGAGTTCTCCCCAACTTTCTCCAAGCTTTTTCATACCTATACTTTAATTTTCCTGAGTGCTTTTAATTTTTTTGGATGCTGACTAGAATGAAAGACAGCCAATATCTCTATTCGTTTTGTTTTGACTTTATAAATTATTTTGAAAGGAGTGTAAGTTGCCTTCCGGTATATTTTATTTATTGTTTTAAGTTCTTCACATTCTTCAAATCGAAAAGGCGAATGAATAAGTGATTTTGAAATATCAATAATTTCTGCTGTCACTTTTAATGCGTTTTGAGGACTGCCTTGCTTTATATATTCATAAACATCTTTTAGGTTTTCAATTGCATTCTTAGACCAAAAAATGGTGTATGGTTTTTCAGTTACCATTTTTTTATTGCTGCATCGAGCTTGTCAACGGAAATGAATCCACTTTTCTCTGAGGCATGGATCATACTCCGGAACTCTTTTAAATCCATCGGGGTTCCTTTCAATGCTACATTACGTTTTCCTGATGTGATGGATTTTACTGATACCAATTTTTTTGCAATCTGAATAAGGAGGTTAGCTTCTTTAATATTTTCAAGTGTTATTGTTACTGTAGTCATTATAATTCTTTATACAAAATTAGATTTTTTCCTTATAGTTTCCTTCTGAACGACCGATAGATATTGAAGTCTTTATATATCTCTCCCCAACATTCTCCACCCTTTAAAAATTATTTTCGCATCATTATACACTTTATATTCTTTTGCATAAAGCGCATTCAAACGATCCTGTACTGTTGCATCTTTAATAGAATCATTAAAAATATCCAGCGGAGTTAATACTCCTCTGCGGAATTTCATTTGTGCATTCGATTTGTTATGGGAAACACCAACCCAGCTTTTATTTCCAACAAATACATTCAACCAGTTTTTTATATATCCAAGCGGAGATTTCAAACTAAACAATAATAAGGGTGTCAACGGTAAGAGTGTAATGCAAACAACGAGATCAAGCAAACGCTTATTACGCCTGTTAACAGGATTATTGATGCTTTGTATATCTACCAGGTAAAGATCACCTCGCTCATTAATTGAATTGCTTCCTATAATGTATAAGCTTTCAGGCGGAGCAATTTTATATTCAACATTACTCTGGTTAGTAAGTAACATTTGATTGATGATTTCCTGGGATGCCAGATCTTTGGAACAAAAAATCACTTCGTTGATTTCATACAATTCAATAATGTCATTCAGTTCGCCATATCTTCCAAGGTGAAATTTTTTCAGCTCGCTCTTTTCATAATTCTCCTGTTGATCCTGTGATGTACTTAC
>JANLUX010000062.1:0-1620 GCA_031363705.1 Bacteroidota bacterium | reverse complement strand
GCAAAATCTTCTGCTATTTTGCCTGAAAGATTTCTGTATTTGATCAGATCAAGAAAGTAAAAATCAACATCCCGGGGAGAAGTACTGCGTTCAAGCCTGCCTTTGGCAACACTGCTGACAGAGCAACGGCTGCTGTGTTTAAAAATTACCTGCGCTTTCAGCTTTGAACGTTCTTTGATGTTGGCTATTTGTAATTCATCGGTTAATTGGATCCAGTTCATACTACTTGGCTTAATGAACTATGTTTTCCGTCATTGGACAACCGGTGCCTCTCCTGCTGGGGCCGCAGGAACTTAACATTACAATACCGGTAATGATGAGCATGCTTGATAAAATAATTTTTTTCATTTTAGTTTTTTGAAGGTTTTTCAATTTGTCAGCAGCAAATATAGTAAACGTTTTTCTAACGTATTAAGCTGAACTTTTATTTTAACTTTATCGCTACACTTCATACTTCCTTTCAGCGTAAAAAAGCTATTCTAAAAAATGCAGAATTGCTGTATTGTTTAAAAAGACAATAGCCGGGTTAACTCAAGGACTTCTTCAACTGGTAATTCAACCCAGGTTTATCTTGATGATGTTATACAGTATGCATGGACAACTAATTCTCCCGATTTAATCAAGCCTGTAGTACCAACGTCTTTGCAAATGGAACTATAACTTCGGGTTCAGTTGGTTTTAGCTGGACAAATGGCTCGGATGCCCTGACAGGAATTCAAAAAATTGTTGTTTTGGCATCATTCAGGCTTCATATAACGGTGAAATAGTATCATAAATGGAAATAATAAAATTAGCAGGCATTATAATATAAAAATTGGCAACCAATTTGCACAGAATATGTTACTGTATTAGCATTTGTGTACAAGTAGTAACAAAATAATAACCTCCAGGTGCACCTGAAAGCTGTTTTAACGGTTAATTTTGTACATCCGTTATCCTTTAGAAGTCCGTTGATCTCTATCCCAAAAACCCTTCTTTGAAGAAAAGAAGGATCTTATACAATTATCCCATTAATGTCGGTTAAAAAACAGGTTGATGAACAAAAGTTTTACTACATATTATTCGATCAATAGCCATAATTAACGCTCAAGCTTTAAATTCTGATTATGAATAGATTATTACATAAATATATTGGGGTGGAAATGATAAGATGGATTAAAAAGCACGCTACTGTGTTGGCTTTTTTGGCAGTGATGCTGTTGCCAGCCACTGCAACGCAGGCACAGCAATACTGGAATACCAATGGTGTTTCAAACACATTAACTGCCGCTAACTGGGGCCCATTGGGTGGACCATATACAACTGCATACAGTAATGTCACTAATATTGTTTTTACGGCTAATAGTGCTATTACATATGTTACAGGAACGACTGTAAATAATATATCCTTAACAGCAGGAACAACAACATGGACCGGCGCTGGTACTTTTACTACAGGCGGCGTTGTAAGAACTGTTGATATCGCCGCTGGCTCAAGTTTAACATGGAATGCACAAAATGTATCAGCTGCGGCCGGAACAGGTTTTATAAAAAATGGCGCTGGAACCTGGAATATTGGAGCACAGTCAAATGCTTATCCCGGAGGATTTACTTTAAACGCAGGAACTGCTACTTTTTCCG
>JANLUX010000040.1:0-11065 GCA_031363705.1 Bacteroidota bacterium | reverse complement strand
CAATGGTATAATAACAATATTGCAATCGCGAATGCAACCAGTTCAACTTATACTGCGACTACAACAGGAACTTACAAAGTAACATATACTGATAACGGTTGCAGTGCTGCCTCTGCGGGAACAATAATTAATATTTCTTCGCTTCCCACAGCCACGTTTACAATTTCCAATCAATTTGATAATTGCCAGGATGTTAATGTAACATTAACAGCAAACACCGGAACGGGCTTAAGTTATCAATGGCAAAAAAATATGATAAATATACCGGGTGCCACCAATAGAATTTATGTAACCTCCTCAAGCGGATCCTATCGGGTTATCACCACCAATGCAGCGGGATGTACTAAAGCCGCTACTGTTAAATCAATTCCAGTTGCAGGTGCTCCACTTCCTTCAGCTTCTTTTACTATTTCTAACCAATTTAATTATTGCCAGGATACTGTTGTTACATTAACAGCTAACACTGGTACCGGTTTAACTTATCAATGGCAAAAAAATACGGTTAACATTCCGGGTGCAACAAATAGAATTTATATTACTTCATCAAGTGGATCATACCGTGTTGTTACATTTAATACTGCTGGTTGTTCTAAGGCTGCCACTGCCAAAGTAATACCTGTTGCAAACATCCCTACTGCAACAATAACAGCATCAGGTCCTCTTACATTTTGCAATGGTGGTAGTGTTACTTTAACTGCCAATAGCGGAAGCGGTTATATTTATCAATGGTTTAACACCAGTTCAATAACAGGCGCTACTCACCAATCCTATCTTGCAAATACATCTGCCAGTTACCGGGTGCGTGTGACTAATAATGCAGGTTGCACTAAATTTTCATCATTTGTAAAGGTTACTGTAAATAATTGTGCAAGAGAAAATGAAACTATGAATGAAACAGATTTGTCAGATCTGATCATTTATCCTCAACCGTTTACTACTGATTTTATATTAAGCTTTCCAAATAATAAAATTAATGCTGATAACTTTTATTTTGAGATGTACACACTTTCGGGAGCATTAGTAATTCAATCAAAGAAAATTATTTTTTACAATGGTGAAGCATTAATAAATGCAGGCTGTCTTAATCCCGGCATTTATTTTTACAGATTAACCAATGAAAAAGCCGTTTATAATGGTAAAATAGTTAAAGAATAATATTGTTTTTTTTAAGATGTTTTTCAATACACTTACTTCAGAATGCAAGCAATACTATTAGAAACAAACTTATTGCAAGCAGTAAAAATTCAAAAAATATTCTGTGAGAGATTCTGATTTTTTTGTATTCCATAGCGGCAAATCTCGCAACACTTTGAAAAAAAACATACTCAATGTTGCTAAATGGTAAAAATTTATATTTAAATAAGAATAATGGCTTACTGATTTTTCTTTCCTAATAGCCATACTTTAAAATCAGCACTTCGCTCTGCACTTACAATTGTTTCCTGTGGAGATGGAGGATTTAGTGTAAGCTTGACACGGGCTTTGGAATAAGTAACCATCTTTTCGATAGCATTAATATTTATGATAAACTGCCTGTTGATACGGAAAAAAATCTGTGGATCAATTATTTTTTCCAGCTCATCTAAATTATGGTCAACCGGATATTGCAATTTGTTTTTTGTGTACAGGTAAGTGATTTTATTTTCAACGAAGAAATAAACGATACTGTCAATATCAATTGCTTTTAACTGTTCTCCAAAACGCACTATCAAACGTTTTTGATAGTCATTTTTCTGAGTGTTGAAAAACTCAAGCAACTCATTCATGTTCACACCGGGCTTTTGAATTTCCTGTTTTTTGAATTTCATTATTGCTGCAGCAAGTTCATCTTTCTTAACTGGTTTCAGCAGGTAATCAATGCTGTTTAATTTGAATGCGTCAACCGCATATTGATTGAATGCAGTAGTAAATATCAATGGGCATTCAACCTTTACTTCTTTAAAAATATCAAAGCTGATTCCATCAGCAAGCTGAATATCTACCAATGCCAGGTCGGGTAATTTATTTTCTTTAAAAAATTTGATGGCAGATTTAACACTAACTATTACGTCTAAAATAGTTGCAGTTGGTTCAATATCTCTTAATAGTTTTTCGAGGCGTGATGATGCAGGCTCTTCGTCTTCAATGATTAATATATTCATGTTTTGTTTTCTATTAGCGGGAGAGAAACTATAAATTCATTGTCAGTTTTAGTTATTTCAATTTCATTTTTGGTTAACAACCGGTAACGGTTAATAATGTTGGACAAACCAGTCTGTGTAGAGGCTTCTATAGAGCGCTTAACATTTATATTATTTTTCACAATTAAACGGTGGTCGTTGGTAAACACATCAATGGTAAGTGTTGTTTCCTTTGATACCGCATTATGTTTGATTGCATTTTCTATTAATATCTGTACAACAAGTGGAGGTACCAGCATATCCCTTTTTTCTTCTTCGATGTTTACATTCATCGTAAGGTTTTTTCCAAATCTTTTTTGTTGTAAAAAATAATATGCAGCGGATAATTTCATCTCTTCATCAAGAGTTATGAAATCTTTATCGCGATAAGTAACAATGTTGCGAAAAAATTCTGACAGGTTTTCAACATATTCAATTGCAATGTTTTTATCGTTGTCAATGATAGATATCAAGGTATTAAAGCTATTAAAAAGAAAATGAGGATTTACCTGGCTTTTCAAAGTATCTAACTGGAATTTTATTTTTTCTTTTTCCAGCGTCTGTAATCTTCTTATGTTGCGTTCTCTGATTTTTAAATAGTAGAGGATAAGTAAGGTAATTATGACCACCGCACTTATACGGAACCAGACTTCTTTCCATAAAGGATTACTTATTGAAAAATTAAAAGTGGTTTCTCTTGCATTTGAAAAATTTTTGATTGCTGATGCCCGTAGTTTAAATTGGTAATTTCCGGGTGGCAGATCTGAAAAAATAATCCTCTTATCTTTTGTGGTAATCCACTGCTTATTATAGCCTTCAAGTTTATATTGATAATTTACCTGGGCAGGATTAGTGTACCATAATCCTGCAAAATCAATGGAGATGTTGTTCTGATGATATTTTAATGTGGCATTAGGTTTTACAAATTTGCGATCAGCTAACAGCATAACTTTTTTTATAACAGGAATAGCTGAGGCAAAAATTGACCTGAAGTTTGAATTTAATTTTATAATACCATTCTCTGTTCCTATCCATATATTTCCTGAGTTGTCTTTTGTAATAGCATTCAGATCGGCTTGAATTTTATCTGTATTACTTTCCTGCATAATATTTTGAACCAATCCTGATTCTGTATGCAGCAAATCAATGCCCTTATGATTAACAATGACGATGTGGTTATTTCCATCGTAAATGATACTGCTTGCGGTGTTTTCGCTCAGCCCGTTTAAAACCGTATAATTTGTAAATTTTTTTTCGTCATACTTATAAATGCCCCCTTCGAGTGTGCTGAACCATATATTCCCTTTTGAATCCTCAGTGATTGAATAAATAACATCGCTCGTTAAACCGTTTTTTTTGTTATAATTAATAAAGTTTGTTCCATCATAACAAGTTATTCCTTTTCCATCTGTTCCGATCCAAACTCTTTTTTTTGAGTCAACGAACACTTTATACACAAAGTAATTTCCTATTTCCTTCTGTGATTCCATGCTTGAAAATGTCACTTTCAGCAAATCAGTATTACAATCAGCGGGAAGATAGCCTTTAACTACTCCGCTTAAAGTGGCAATCCACAGTTCATTGTCTTTGGCAGCAATGGATAATACATTCGCTTTTTCTATGGTGTTTAATCCAGTTATTTTTTGCTTAAAACCTGTTTCGGGATTAAGGCGAAATAATCCTTCACCCATTGTACCAATCCAGATATATCCGCATTTATCTTCATAAAGACTTACAATATCAATCAGCCTGGTGGGAGTGGTAATCTGATATTCTTTTATATTTTCTTCTTTATCAGAGAGCGTTAGCCGGGTTAACTGTTGATCAGGAGTAAATAAAAGATTGTTATTGTGATCACATAAAATAGCATGAATGAAATTTAATTTCTTGTTTTTTGCCTGATGTAAAAATGAAAGAGCATTTCCGGCAGTCTTAATCAATCCATTATTACTTGTAGCCCACACATTTCCTTCTTTGTCTTTTGCAACACAGCTGATATTATTATGTTTTACTGTTTCTATTATTTTATATTCAACGGGCAAACCATTGCTTCTAAGATTATAATTGATCAACCCGTTATCTTCCGTACCAATCCACCATTCGTTATTTGAAATATTAATACTGTTTACTTGTCCATAATTCCAATTTAGCATTGCCGGTGGAATCTCAATTTTTTTTTCTTTAAAGTTGTAATTGCAAATACCTTTCGCCTGTGTTCCAATCCAGATATCACCCTTGTCATCTTTAATCAAATCCCTGATTATTTCATCAGGCAGGCCGGTTTTGTAACTTAACTTTTCTTTGATTTTATTCTTTATCGAGGCATTGCAGATCGTAATCCCCTGATCAGTTCCAATCCATACATAGCCGTTGTTGTCTTCAAGCGCTTTGTAAGTATAGTTATCTGACAACCCATCATCTTCATTGATATTATACAAGCGGTTATCAAGCAGAAAATAAACTCCTTCACCGGCTGTTGTAAACCACATTATCCCTCTCTTGTCCTGTGTTATTGATGTTATGGATTTTGCAGGAAGACCTTCTTCTGGATTAAATAATTGTAAGCTGTCGTCTTTCAATAAAGCAATATTTCCGTTTTTATATCCTGCCCATATTATTTTATCTCTATCCTGATAAATTGCCGTAATATTATTATCAGATATTTTTTTGTTGATAGCAAACAATAAGAATTCCTCCCCGTCATATTGATACAACCCATCAGAGGTTCCAAGCCACATCATTCCATTGCGATCAAAGTAAATTTCATTGTATTTAGTATCTGTATTTTCCCTGTTCACCATTAATTGCTGAAGCCGGATAGGTTGAGAAAAGGAAATACTGGTAAGACAAATAAAAAAAAATAGATATAAAATCCGCATCATTTATTCAGCATTACGCTTTTCATATCAGCTTTCACTTCCACTTCAATTTCCGAAGCTATATTTTCATGTACAACTTTAGGTATCTTAATATTATGATCTTTTAAAAAAACAGTAAATGCTGATTCTATTGAAATGTGATCCTGCATTATTATAAGAGTGCTTTTAATGATCCGTTCCTGATCCACACCATGAATTGAAAGCACACCTTTGGTGCGAACGGCATAAGTTCCCGGCTTTGAAAAATCAATGTCCTCAATAATCTTTCCTTTAAAAGTTGCTTTCGGATATCGCTCACTTTGCATATAATTTTCATTGAAATGCTCCCTCTGCAAGGCACCATTAAAGCCCTCAAACGAATTAATATTTACTGAAAACGCAAATATTTTTTTTGCCGTATCTATAACACCCGCCAGTTTATTAGAAGATGCTTTTATCAATTCAAGTTCAGCATCTGACCTGAATTGAATTGTTCCGTTTTCACATCTGAAAATTGTTTGGCTATAGGAGTTAAAACTGAAAAAAATAAAAAATGCAAATGTTATTATCTTCATTTTTAGTTTAACGGGTTCTCTAAGTACAAAAATAGTTACAAATATGTGCCGTTATTTAAAGGCTTTAATATCCCGTTCAGCATGGTTAAATGCCAATTAAGTATAATTTGTTTAAGTAATATTTTAATGTGCCTTTATATTTGACAAATCATAAAATTATTAAAACAAAAAAAATTAAATGCAAAAAGATTTTACATGATTTGCTTTATGTCAATTGCAATGATCACTTCCTGTTTCAATTCTCATTCAGCGGTTACTGCACACTCCAGAGGACCCAGGGAAATTTAAAAACAATAAAATTATTTTTTCAGGTTGGTTAGGTTGTGAACTCCGGAGTATTTTATCACTCCGGGGTTTCACTTTTAGATAAAATTAATTCAATCATTAACCTTACATTGATTTAAGCAATGAAAATCAAATGCTGAACTAATGGAAGTATTACTGCTTAATAAACTTTTGATTTATCATTCCTCTTAAAGTCCTTAAACGGATAAAGTAGAAGCCTGCAGAAAGTGACGCAATATCAATTTTTGTATTTATACTATTGTGTTGACAGATTGCTCTGTGTTTGATCACCTCCTTTCCCATCGCATCCATAATATAAAATGTTACATCATTTCCATTATAAATTCCATTCTGTGAACAGGAGTTTATGGTTACTGATAATTCTATAGTTGCCGGGTGAGGGTGTATCGAAAGTTGTGCATTTGAGAATTGTTCAGTTAAACCAACTACTTCATTCAGTTCAAAATCATCAATAGAAACACCATCACCTGAAAGGTTGACATCAGAATGGAATACAAAAGCATACCTGATATAAGTATAACCACTAAAGGAAGTGGTGTTATATACTGCCTGCTTCCATCCCATGGAATTACCGCTCCAGGCAGGTGCGCCAAAAGCAACTACATTATTATTGTCATACCAGTTAATCCCGTTAGGGTCATTGTAAGTTCCCAGCGGATTGTAATTCACACCATCAGTTGTGTATTCCAACCGTATTCCATCCTGTCCATACTCCATGTTATAGTTAATCCAGAATTTTAAATTTGAGGAGGTACTGTTAGCGTAGTTAAATACAGGAGAAACCAACCGAGTAAGAGCTGCATTGCTATATGGAGTGTTTAAATTGACATCCCAGCATGCAATGCCAGAGTGAGCAGAATTGGTAACTCCAAAACCAGGCATACCAAGCTCCCATAATGTACCGGTAACGGAAGGTTGAACAATCCAACCGATATTGCCTGCTTCGAAATTATCAGCAAAAGGAAGTGCAGTGGTAAATACAGCATAAAATGAATAATCCAATGTGTCGTTTGGATGATACAAGTCGGCATTCATGCTGGTGTAAGCTTTTATTGAATTGATGCCAGGTATGGTTGTAAATCCCGGAAGCGTAATATCCACTGAATCTCCTGGCTGCAATGAGTTATTGTAAGTAACCGTTACCGGGGATGCTCCATTTGCCTGATAGGTAACATCAAAATTACCTGCAGGCGTATATCCAAAATTTTTAATACGTAAAACTACCGGAGTGTATAATGGTGCACCAGCAGAAGCACCTGGTGTTACAACTGCGCCTACTCCTACATCAGTTGAATAAGCACTGAAAAGTAAAAAGTCATCCATTGAAAAGCCATCAGCAACTATTGAAGCATCTGAAGTAAACACAAACCTGAACTGTAAGGTGGATGTAGGAGGAAAACCGGCAAGATCATACCTGCTTTGCACCCATCCCGGAGATTGACCAACCCATGCAGGAAGTAAAGAAGAGTTAATGCTGGCTGATGTATACCAGTTGATTGCATTCGGATCGCCCATAGTGCCTAAAACTGACCAGGGAGCTCCGTTAAACGAATATTCTAACCGCACTCCATCCCAGCTATTTTCAGTATTGTAATTATTCCAGAAAGAAACATAAGGTGAATAAGCCGTACTGAAATCGAAATAAGGAGAATACAAATAACATTCAGCATTTATTCCATAAGGCGTATTAAGATTTATATCCCAGCAAAAAGGTGCTGAATGCGCATTAGTAGTCAGTCCGAAATTAGGCGTACCGAGTTCCCAATTGGTAGCAGGATCCCCTATGGAAACTGATGTCCATCCTATGTTACCGTTATCAAAGTTATCTGTATAAAGCGGAGTGATAATCGGTATACCAATTATAAGCATGCAATTAGTATCATTAGATACATCGCCATCACCGGACAGAATGGTGGAAGCACACAAATTATTAGTACCTGAGGGTACAGTGTATCCATTAACAGTCACGATGGCTGAGTCACCAGCAGCAATTGTTCCGGTATAAATAAAAGAGTTTATCAGGGTTCCGTTTAATGTGATGTTTACAGGAACATTGGTAATGCTTAAAGAACCATAGTTGCGGATGGTAACAGCCCATGATGGAGAAATAGTACCTGCGGAAAAATAACTCTGTGAATAAATTGTAGAAATACCTGCATCTTGTGTTGATAACGCATTCAATGTGAAATCATCTACCGATACACCTGTATTGATGAAACCTGAAAGATCAGATGCAAACACAATTCTGAATGCAACAGAACTATGCCCGGCAGTTGACAACATTGTGTATTCTGATTTTATCCAGCCCGTAGATCCACCACTCCATGCACCATGGCCAAGGTATGAATTATTGTACCAATTGATTCCGTTCGGATCAGTCACTATGCCTAATGGTAACCATGCACCACTATTATCAAAGTCAGCTTCTATCCAAAAACCATCGTCAACATCTATCTGCTGATTTTGCCAGAAAGTTAATCGAAGACCATTAACACTAACAATATTATAATAGGGTGACTGAAGGTAGGAACTAGAATTGTTACCGTAAGCACCGTTCAGATTTATGTCCCAACAGGTATCGCCAGAATGTGCAGCGTTTGTCAATCCAAAAGATGGTGTACCTAATTCCCACTGTGTAAAAGGGTTACCGCTGATCGGTGAATACCAATCATTATTATTATTTTCAAAATTATTACTATAAGGAATATTTGCGGTAGGCATTCCAAAAACCTGATTGCAAAGGGTATCATTAGCCGGGTTTCCATCACCTGCAGGAACTGCCCATGCACAAATAGTATTATTACCAGTGAGTAAGCTAATATTGAAAGAAGTAGTAATTACCATAGATTGATTAGGAAGTAAAACACCTGACCAGCTTTGCGTTTGAGAAGAATTGTTATTGACTTTAACTCCAACGGTCATACTAGTTAAGGTTTGTGTTCCGTAATTTTTAATGGATAGTGTAACAGGTATAGCTGTGTTCGCTTGTGCACCACCTTGCGGAGCTATTAAAATATCTAGACCTCCATCAATAGGAAGAGGAACACTAATATTAAAATCATCTATAGAATGTCCAGCCATTGTAACCGATGCATCCGAAGTAAAAACAAAGCGGAATTGCATGAATGAGGCATTATCAAAAGCAGATAAATCATAAGTTGACTTAATCCATCCACCGGAATTATCATCCCATCCAAACGGTGCATTGTACCAATTAATTCCATTCGGATCATTTAAAATCCCCAACACGTTCCAATTGGTACCATCGGTGCTGCACTCCATGTATGTACCATCCCAATTAGCTTCTGTTAAATAATTTTGCCAGAACGAAACTGTTGCATTACTGTCGCCTGTAAAATCAAAGATGGGAGAGGTTAAAAAGCAGTTAGTGTTATCCATATATGTATTTGTGAGTTCAACGTCCCAGGCATTGGAACCGCTATGGGTTCCTGTAGTTGCACCATATGCAGGATAACCCAGTTGCCATGTAGAGCCACTTATACTACTACTAACCCATCCTACACTTCCTGATTCAAAATTATTAGCGTAGGGTAGAGTAAAAGGGTTTAATGCATAAAAACAATTGAGTGTTGATACACCAGTGTTAGCGCAGCTATCTGTTGCTTCTATGTACCAACAAACATAATCACCGGCATTTACTGCAGGTATAACTGCAGAATAAGTGTTAGAAGAAATATTATTCAACACAACTGGAATGAATGAACCTGAATTGATCTGAAAATAAAGTAAGGGGTTGAGAATAATAGTAGTGTTATCAGTAATATAAACTGTTATGCTGTCAGCTGATGGAGTAGATACATTTTGTGGACCTGATAAAATCGTAAAATCCGGAGCAATTAAATCACATGGTGCATTATTTACATAGTAACAGATAGGAGTAGTAGTGGTTATATTATTACAACCATCAGTTGTCTGAATATACCAGCATACTGTATCTCCGGTATTTACTGCAGGCAAATTACCCACGTATGTACTGTCAGAAACATTATTAAAAGGCAAAGCGAAATATGCCTGGTTGTTAATGGAACAATAGAGTAGGGAAGAAATGATTCCTGAATTATCATGTGCATAAGCTGCAACTGTAGTGTTAACAGGCTGATAAACGGTTCCTGATGGACCTGATAAAATATTTACTGAAGGTGGCTGCAATTCACATGGTGAAACGTTTATAATAATATCATCCAGCATCCAACCATAAAAATTTTCCATTCCATTACCTCCATTATCTTTCATTCGGAAGCGGATTCTAACTGAGGATAGATTGGCGCAAAGCGAAGAAATATCAAACAATTCCTGTTTCCACCAGGTGTTACTCATGGTGGTTGCGTTATTTACATCCCAAACAGGATAGGAGAATGCACCGAACCATTTTGTAGTTGCAAAGTTTGGAGAAGTACCTAAATAACTGCAGGTAGCACTATTTAACTGTGTCCATGATAATCCGCTATTGATGGATAATTCTACAACACACGAATCAAAAAATGATGTTTTGCAGATATGATTGAATTGCAAAGTGACAAATTGATTGCCGGTGGTTGAGAAATCAGGAGAGGAAAGAGTAACTATTGTTCCTACATCAAAAACTCCATGCATACTGTTAGGAAGGCTTTGGCGATAAGCATTAGTAACATTAAATCCGGGCAAACCGGTACTTGTCATATTAATAGTTCCACCGTCAAAGTTTTCAATTAAAACTTGTCCTTTACTTTGAATTGGAAGATTTAATAAGATCCAACTGAGAATTAAGATTGATTTTTTCATGATGATCAGCGTGTGAGGAGTAGTAATCTTCAATATTACAAGAAATCCGGCATAGGTGCCAAATGTAAATTTCGAAGGAACAAATGGAATATGTCAAGTATTTTTCTTAAATGTTTAAACTATTAAAATAAAGTTTATTTTTACTCCACCAAATTCAAAACATACAAAACCCTCATGAAAAAAAATTTACTTGTACTTGTGTTGTGCATTATTTCTTATGCACCATCTTTTGCTTCTCATCTGATGGGAGGTCAAATCACATCACGCAATCTTGGTGGACTTAGTTATGAAGTTACATTAACTGCTTATCGGGATACACTCGGTGTACCAATGTATCTGACTACAACTTTTCATTATACCGAAGTAGGTGGAACATGGATACAGG
>JANLUX010000004.1:0-6641 GCA_031363705.1 Bacteroidota bacterium | reverse complement strand
GGCCTACCGCGTGGCGCCCGGCGTCACGCTGGGCGGCCTGAACGTGCCGGGCGCGATGGCCGCCTGCATCAACCGCCTGCGGCGCCAGACCAGCAACCTGCGTGAAATCGCCGAGTGGCACCAGATCGGCGTGCCGCGGGCCACCCGTTTGCTCAACGCGCTGTACCTGCAGTCGGGCCTGATCGTCAGCCGCAGCCACCCGGCCGCCACCAACGAGGGCTGGACGGGTTACGGCAAGCAGCGCGGTTGACGCGGCCGCGGCGGCTGGGTGGGTCGGCTCGGGTGACGCGACTGAGCCAGCTTCCGGGGTCCGTCACCTCGAGGTGGGGGACGGCAATGCAGCGATTGCAGCCCGTCGCCAGCGCGGGCGCAACTCACGCTGACTGCCATGAAGCGGTCAGCTAAGGTGGTCTATCGGACGCCCAATCGGATCTCTGTTTGCTCGGAGAGCTTGAGGGCGTCATCGACCTTGATGCAAACGCGGCTTAGAAGTAGTAGGCCTTTAGCGCTTCGGTCAGCAGCCCGCCTGCCACGCCCAGCTCGATCTGCCAAGAAGCATCAACAGCTTTGCTGAGCATCTTGGTCATCCACGCCCTCACGCCATGACCGAAGCCGGCCTTGGGATCAGCGAGCGCGCCGTCGTTCTGGACAGCGGTCTGCAACTCGGCGAGGTCTGCGTCGGCTACGCCCTTGTCTCGCAGCAACTTGGCCAAGGAATCGAAGTCACCCTTCTTGACCGTGTTCTTCACGCTAGTTGCGTTGTGGTTGCCGATGACCACCGTGGTGTTGTCGCCGAACACCGCGCCATGGAACATGGCCGATATGTCGGTCTTGGCAGCAGCTTCCTTCACATCACCTTCCATTGCCTCACCGAGTTCGTCTTGCAACTTCAACGCGAAGTCCAGCAGTCGGGCGCGCACCTGAGCCAACCCGTTCTTGATCTGCGCGGGCATCAATTCAACCCAGCCCTTCTGCACCCAGTGGCCCTGCGCCAGGGCTTCGCTGATTGCGACCGTGATCGCGGGTTCCAGCGGCATGTGTAGCGTGCCCCGACCTTTCGACAACTCTTCCAGCACGGTCATCGACTGGTTCATCTCGTGTCGTTCAAGGTGCGTGCGCAGCTTCTCAGGCAAATGACCAGTCGGCAGGTCCATTGCGTTGTAGATCATCGCAATGTTCTGAACATTGCCAACTACCCGCCCACGAGCAATGCGGTAGTCTGGAATGGCCTTGTCCTTTCCGTAACCATTGAGTTCATCGTTTACCCATTCGGCAAGCTCGGCGTGACCAATCTTGTGCATCAAGACCTTAGTCTTGAGCAACGCCGCATTCAGTGATCCATTCTCGTCACTAAGCAATTCGATAATTTCATTCAACAGTTTCATAGTACCGTCGCCTTCCTTGATGACCTTGCCACCATGCTCAGCGCAATCTCCTCTGGATCGTCGCTTCGGTGTCCTCGCGCGCCGCCTCAGCTTCGTATGTCTTCACCAAGCCCATCAGGAGTTTCGAAGAGACAAAGGGATGAGAGTGTTGAAGGGCTTCGGCCCACGTGCGGTACTCGTCGGCGACAGCGCGCTCTTGCCCTCCACCTTCGCCTCGCCAATGCACTCCACGGGCGTTATATCGCCCTGTGCGCATGCCGCGTACCATGTCAACGGATTGGATGTCCTCAATCACTTCTCGTACCGGCTCGCAGGGCCATACCCCATCGTCACCGGTTGGTGCATTGGAGAGAAGCTCTCCGATGCTCACGTCCGCTACCGTCGTGCGGTCAATATGGGCTGCCGCATCGCGTACCGCATTGACCCACGCGCGCAGTCGAGCGGCGTCCCGAACGCCAGCCTCGTCACATCCTGGGATGGATCGCAACGCGCGAAGAAGCTTGTACCCCCGCTCCGCATTTTTTTTGCCGCTTCCCTCAGGCGGCACGATCTCCGGCGGATCTATCCCGTCACCATTGCGTCGGTATGTCCATGCGAGCGCCTGCACGAAAAGGTCTGGATGCGCTTCGACGTATCGCTCCAAGTTCGGTATGCCGCCCTTTGCTCCAGGCTGGACAAGCGCATCGATAAACGTGAACTCAAGTCCGGCCCGCTGCTCGATCGTGAGTGACGAGGGTGCGTTGATACGGTCGAACGCTTCTTCGATGTAGTGATGCTGAAGTTGGTAATAGCCCTCCTGCTCATCGCCCCCTTGAGCCACATTGGTCATGAGACGGAAAACGAGTTCGGGTTCGAGGCGTCCAAGGGCGAATTGCGCGGCATGGAACGCAGCTCGAGGCCGCTTCATCGCGACTAGGCGCTCGATCGCTTCCACAACCTCGGCATCCTCCTCTCGGAACCACTCGGGGGCCACGTCTCGCCAGTACCGCTCTTGTGAGTCGGCGCTGAGTCTGTCCACTCGCTGCCATGTCGCGGGACGGAACGGTGCGGCGAGGAGCACGCGGACGAGATCGTCTTCTGGGAGGCGTTCGGAGAGAGCATCGAGAAGCACCTGCCGTCTTGCCTCGTCGGCATCGCTACGCACGAGCCCGGCGATGAGGTTTGGGCGCGAGCCGGCATTCAAAGCGTCGGTCGGGTCGAGCGCGGCACAGATGACGTCGGCGACCTCAGCCCGCGACAGCACTCGGTCCGCGAGCAGGAGACCCGCGACGAACGCCGCATTCCCTTGTGTTGAAAGTTCAAGCACTCCGGCGACCCCGCGAGTTGCATACACCTCGCTGAGCGCTTCTGCGCGAAGTGCGGCGACACGCTCTGCGCGTTTGTCGAAGTCACGGTCAATATCCGCCAAGTCCTCCGCGGACTCGGTGAGCCAGTGTTCTTTGAAGAGCCAGGCGTGCTTCTGCACGATGTCGGTCGGCTCCAGTGCCTTACGCGCCGCCTTCGCCGCGTCTGTGAGCGCGACATAGTCATCGGGATTGGTGTGACGCTTGCTCCTTCGCGAGAGGATGCGCTGCCTTATGTGCTCCCGCACACGCGCCTTCTCGCTGTCGGGCGCCGAGTTCGCCCATGCGGTCATGATTTTCCAGACGCGGTCGCGGTCATCGTTTGAAAGTGCGGGGAGGCAACTGACGAGATCGCAAATCATCGCTCCCGTGTAGTCGCTCTTCCAGGTCAGAGCCATTTCGACCATGTCTTTCGTGAACGAAACGATCGGCTCCCAGGTGGGCAGCGGTTCGCCGTACCCCAAGCCGTCGTTTCGCCACTTCGGCTTGTGGCTTCCGCTACCTGACCTTGGTCCGGGCTCAACCTGTGCGATGCACAGCCTCCAGGCGATTTCCGGGTACCGAGCGGCAAGATCCTTCAGTACTCGTAGCCTGGTCGGGTGGTCTGCCGCGGTCTGCGGCATCCAGGCTGCGAAGATCGATTCGAGCGAGTTCATGGGCTTGTTGAGCCAGTTGTCGTTGATCTCGATACGCGACAGTTGCGCGAGGATACGAGCGACTCGCGGCATGGTGATCGGGCTCCACGCCAGCCCTTCGAGTGCCCAAAGAAGCCCGGTACGCGGGCAACCACCGAAGACGCCACTTGCGGCAGGACGCATGAGCCCATAGGTTGCGGGTGTTCCGCTCTTGAGGTCGGCTTCAAGGATCGCGAGAAACACCTCGGGCGCAGCTTCCGCGTATGCGGTGAGATCGCGGTCGTTCGCTTCGAGGAGGCGCGTGCTGAGCGGCGTCAGTAGAGTACATACGAGCGCACCCGCTTCGTGCTCGCAGTCGAATGCAAGACGGCTCCCGAAAAGATGGTCGCCGTGTACGGCAAGTAGTACGAGCGCCTCGGTGAGGCCCTGTCGCAATGCTGCGGAGAACTCGCGACGCTTACCGTAGATGTTGGCGGCCCAACGTTTGTCTTCGGGCAGATCGAGCCCAGGATCGTCCTCGCCAAGGACGATGTGTGCCACTTTTAAGAAGCGTTCGAGGTCGGATGCAGTGATCTGTGGTGCGATCGCGAAGAGCACGTCGATCGTCGATATAACGCCGCGATAGTGTCCGACCGACCAAAGCGGCGGATCGTTGAGGCGCACGAGATCTTGGCACTGCCGCTCAAGTACGTCGTACGCATGCTCGTCGCTCATGAGTTCGAGCACAGCTTGATCGGCGCGATTGGTGGCATTCCAGGCACCGACCCAAAGGAAGGGAACGAGCGACGCACCTCGTCCCGCATCTGCTGCCCAGTGCGGCGTCCTGATCGCCGGCATCGTTGTGAGCCGACGACGAAGGACGGTAAGCGAACGGCCCGATTCGTTCGCGAGTCGCGCGATCTCGTCACGGCCGAACCCCATCGTTTCGAGTGGCTTCGTAAACGCCTCGTAGCTGAGCGGCTCGAGCGTGACATGTGGCTCGACGTTCACGGCGTTACGCGGATACACAACGATGCAGTGATGGGAGCGCGCAAGCGGCGCCAGTTCGGCCTCGACCGTTCGCGTGTGCGCGACTGCGATGAATGTTGTCGTTCCTCTGGCAAGCGCGCGCACGACACCTGGCTCATCGAAGACGAGCGCGCGGTCTGCGAGGCCGATCGCCTTCGGGTCTTCGAGCGACGCGAAGCACCGCGCTAGGAAGGCGAGGGCCTCGTCCGTGGAGTCGGCGGCCACGATGGTGAGGCCGCCAGGGCTTTGTGTGAGCCGCGAGATCAGGGTCTTCTTCGCACCCTCGACGTAAAGGTCGAAGAGCGTGCGATCGAGTGCAGGGTCGGTCGCGAGCGACCAGTCATCCCAGCACTGTGAAAGCGTACGAACCCCATTGGCAAGGCGTTCAATCTCACGCGCGAACCACGCCTGCGCAGCGATCGACTGCTCGAACCATTGCTCAAGGTCGTTCGAATCGTACGCCCGCACATCGCGCCACTTCTTCTTCGCCCGCTGCGCTCGCTCCCAGTCGCCCTTCCCTGGCCAATGCCGTGGTGTGACGAACACGAAGGTCATGTTCTCGCGATCGGCCTTTGGCATCGCCTCGATGCTCTTCGCAATATCGCCGTCGGCCTTCGTCTTGGGGTCCTTGTTTGTGCCGAGTTCCCACCCCGAGACGCCTTCGGGAACCCAAGGTGTTCCTTGTCCCGTTTCGACGATTCCGTCCCAACCTGGACGCTCTGCGTCATCGTTTCCCGGGAAGTCGACTTTCGTAATGCTAGGACCGGTCGAGTTCACCAGCGTGCGAATGAGAACAGCCAAGCGGCTGCGTGCTCCGATGTTCCGCTCTGCCCAATGCTCGATGTCGCGAGCCTTGAAGTTGAGGAAGGGCACCGCATAAGGCGTCGCATCAGCGGGAGCACCCTTCGTTTGCGCTTCCGCAGCGTCGAACGCGGACTGCATCGCGAGTAGTTCCTCTTTGGTTGCGCCAAATGCCACTTCGATCCGCGCGGCCATATCGGGGGTGAGGGCAGTGTTGCCGTTAAGGAAGTTCGAGAACGCAGGGCGACCGACGCCGACGAGCGCAGCAGCGGCAGAGACAGACAAGCCTTTCGGTTCGAGGTACTTCTGGCGCACATGTTGGCCAGGGTGCGGCAAGACGTTGGCTGACGATGTAGAGCCCTTTGCTGCCTTCCTGGCCATGGTTGCTTCACTCCGACTGTAGTGTGTTGCGCTACAGTGTACATCAGCTTTTTGGCGAGCGGATAGCGGCAAGGCAAGCGGAGCGCCGCGGTCGCGCCGATCGAAGTGGGAAAGAGGTCACATTGAGTCGGTACCGTCTTCCGGTGGTACCTCGTGCAACGCCCCAAGCGGGTACGGGACGACGGCCAAGCATCTGGCGAGCAGCCTCTCAGCTTCGTGTTCTCCGCCTCCAGCGCGCTTAGGCGCTGCGCGTCCGACACGTTCATGCCGCCGAACCTGACTTTCCGGTCTAGAACTACTAGCTACGCATTCCGGGGGCAGCGCAGCACGGCTCTGACATCAGCTTCTGCTCCTGGCAACAGCGGTCACTGCGGCACCCAAGACGAACGGCTGCAACCAGTCTCAAGCAGTTGTCAGACTTCGCCGCCAGACAAGCAGCAATCATCTGCCGCCACTGACAACGACCCGCCGTTCTCTGGCAGGTCGAATCGCCAGCCGGCACCGGCTACTAGGCATTGATGGCAGCCCAGCATCAAGCCGGTGCCGACAGCGCTTCCCAGCGCTCCATCGCCGCCAGCAAGTCGTCGTCGATCTGCGCAAAGCGCGCTTGCAGCAGCGGCACCTGGGCCGGTGATTTGGCGTA
Organism: Bacteroidota bacterium; assembly: GCA_031363705.1. Lineage (GTDB taxonomy): Bacteria > Bacteroidota > Bacteroidia > AKYH767-A > OLB10 > JANLUX01. The sequence continues at coordinate 445 of JANLUX010000004.1, read as the reverse complement.
GAGATCGTTGTCGGCCAGTTGTTCGGAGATGGCCTTCTGCGCGGTCTCCAGCGCCGCGATGCGCGCCGGCAGGTCGTCGAGTTCGCGCTTTTCCTTGTAGCTGAGCTTGCGGGCCTTGGCCACCGGGGTGGTCACGGCGGACGATGACACCGGGGCCGGGGCCAGCAGCGCGGTCGACGCTGCACGCACCAGTGCGGCCGGCGCCGCACGCACCGGCGCGGCGGCCGCGGCCTGCGCGGCCAGCATGCGGGCACGCTGGCGGCGCCAGTCTTCGATGCCGCCTTCGTATTCGCGCCAGCGGCCGGGCTCCAGGTCGCCTTCGTAGGCGATCAGGCTGGTGACCACGTTGTCGAGGAAGCGCCGGTCGTGGCTGACCAGGAACACCGTGCCGGGGTAGTTCTGCAGCAGTTCTTCCAGCAGTTCCAGCGTGTCGATGTCCAGATCA
>JANLUX010000419.1:0-5126 GCA_031363705.1 Bacteroidota bacterium | reverse complement strand
CTTATTTTTCAGGAACAACAATAGCTTTTATTATTGCGGTATCAGTTATTTTAACTTGGATTTTAACGGGTCCGTTTTTTCATTTTTCCGATACATGGCAACTTGTTATCAATACAGGTACCACTATCATCACCTTTCTGATGGTCTTTTTAATTCAGCGCACACAGAACAAGGATTCAAGGGCGCTTCATCTCAAACTGAATGAATTAATCGCATCATTGAAAGGACCAAGCAATCGTTTAGTGGATATTGAGAATTTATCCGAAGGAGAACTTGATACTCTTCATAGGTTTTATCATCACCTTGCCCAGTTAGCAAAAAAAGAAACGGACTTATCAGTTTCTCATTCTATTGATGAAGCACATGAATTGCATAAAGAAAAATACAATAATTAATGCAGGCATTTGATGAATAATAAGACAGAAGAAGTAAATCCGGACTCAAAGAAATCACTGCTCAAACTCGCGGAGATAAGCATATTGCTTAATTCCTATAACGATATATTTTCCGCTTTCGACCCCAGTGAATATGCTGAAAGAACTTTGTCTGATGATTTTATTATTCAGACAAAAAACTTTTCGAAAAGTAAAGACAGAAATTAGATGTCCTTAAAACTTTTATTACCCGCATCTGCAAGGAATGAGCAAGACGAAAAAGTTATCATTAAAAGACTTCATTCTCATTTCAAAGATGCCTATCATCAAGTGGCAGTTGATGTAATGAAAACAAAAAGGAAGGGAATCATCTTAACTGTAATAGGCATAGTCTTGATGGTAACAGCAAGTTATCTGTCTTTTATGCAACCGGAGAAATACCATGTTCATTTTTTGATTGTGCTTTTTGAACCGGCAGGATGGTTTTTATTATGGGCAGGACTTGACCACCTGGTTTATCAATCCAAAAACACGAAAAAAGATTTTGACTTTTTTTCAAAAATGACCAAATCTGAAATCAAATTTTTTACTTATTAAAACTTAAAATATCCAGCAAAGAGAAATGAAAGGAAAAAAAATAAACATTACCAAAGCATCAGGTGAGCAGGTGTCTTTCAATGCTGATAAACTTCGGCATTCTCTTCATCGCTCAGGCGCAGATGAAAATACAATCACTGAAATCATTCGTGAAGTGCAGAAAAATCTTTATGATAACATTTCAACAAAGAAAATTTACCAGTTAGCGTTCGGATTGTTAAAGAAGCAATCCGGGCATTCAGCAGCAAAATATAAACTCAAACAAGCTATCATGGAATTGGGTCCATCCGGATTTCCGTTTGAAAAATTTGTTGGAGAGATTTTAAAATACCAGGGTTATAAAATTAAGATTGGAGAGATTGTAAAAGGTCATTGTGTGAATCATGAGATTGATGTGATTGCTGAAAAAGGAAATCATCATTTTATGATTGAGTGTAAATTTCGTAATCTGCCCGGTACAAATTGCGATGTAAAAATTCCGCTTTATATACAGGCGCGATTCAAAGATGTGGAACAGCAATGGAAAAAAATTCCGGGACATGAAAGTAAATCTCACCAGGGATGGGTGGTAACCAATACAAAATTCACAGGTGATGCCATTCAATACGGTTTGTGTGTGGGGCTGCATTTATTAGGATGGGATTTTCCAAATGGAAATAGTTTACGTGAACAGATTGATGCCTCCGGTTTATATCCGCTCACCGCACTCACCACTTTAACGCTGCATGAAAAACAACTTTTACTTAATAAAGAAATTGTGCTTTGCAAAGAACTTTGTAACAAGCCGAGCTTACTCTCTATTGCAAACATCCCCGAACAAAGGAAAAAATCCATTTTGAACGAAGCTGGAATTTTATGTCAAGGAATTCACCAATGAACAATATTCAATATCCCATTAGCGATGCTCATTCCTTTTCAACAGAGGAAATAGGCAAACAGCTAAATGCAAATTCTGATAAAGGCTTGTCGGATGCTGAAGTAAAAGAGCGGCAGGAAGCATTCGGAAAAAACAGCATTGAAGAGAAAAAAAGAAAAAATCCATTGCTCATTTTTCTTTCGCAGTTTGTAAACCCGATGGTTTATATGTTGTTCGCAGCAGTGGCATTATCATTCTTCTTTAAAGAGTGGTTAGATGGATTTGCAATTCTCGCTGTCATCTTAATAAACGCAATTATTGGCTTCCTCATGGAGTTTCAGGCGGAGCGTTCCATGCATGAATTAAAGAAAATGACACAGGTGAATGCAAAAGTATTTCGTGATAACAAGCTCATTGAAATTCCTTCTTCCGAAATTGTTCCGGGTGATATAATTTTTGTGGAACCCGGAGATATGGTTCTGGCCGATGCACGGATTTTTAATCTCTCACAATTCCAGGTTGATGAATCTGCTTTGACAGGTGAATCCATGCCCGTACAAAAGCAGGATAAAGTTTTAGGAAAGGACACCACGCTTGCCGAGCGCGTGAATATGTTATACAAAGGAACTAATGTAACCAACGGAAATGCAAAAGCAATTGTGACCGGAACCGGAATGGAAACCGAACTTGGCAAAATTGCTTCTATGGTACAAACGGCAGCACCTACTGTAACTCCGTTAGAAATAAAATTGCAACAGTTCAGCAAGAAACTTATACTAATAACAGTTGGGCTTGTTGTAATAATTTTTGTTGCAGGGCTTTTATATGGAGACCCCGTTATTGAAATGCTAAAAACATCCATCGCACTTGCTGTTGCCGCAATTCCGGAAGGTCTTGCGATTGTTGCAACCCTTGCGCTCGCACAAGGAATGGTGCGCCTTGCAAAGAACAAGGTGATTGTAAAAAAACTTTCTGCTGTCGAAACCCTTGGCGGAACCAATGTAATTTGTACAGATAAAACAGGAACGCTTACGCAGAATAAAATTGAAGTTACTGTTATTTCATCTGCCGAAGGCAAATCGGAAATTAAAGTTGATTTGAATAAACGTAATGCTCCTTCGGATGGAAAGAGCCGCGAATGGATAAATTAAATCTCTGTGCTATGTAACACTGCAAAACTTGATTTAATAAATGGTGAAGTAAAGGAGGTAGGCGACCCGCTTGAAACAGCATTGCTGAAATTTGCATATTCAGAGGGAATTGACATAGAACCTTACCGCACCAAGTATCCAAAAATAAAAGAGGAGCCGTTTTCATCAGAAACAAAAATCATGGCAACGCTTCATAAAGCGGAAGAAAAAAATGTGATTGTAGCAAAAGGTGGTATAGATGAATTGTTGGCGAGATGCACACATTATCTCGAAAAGGAAAAGCAAATTGAAATGGATGATGTGCAGAAAAAGAAATGGATTAGTGAAGCAGAAAATCTTGCGCAATCAGGATTGAGAATAATTGCAACAGCATTTCGTGAAACCAATGAAGTTCCCGAAAAATTATCCGAGCAACTTGTTTTTGCAGGACTAATCGGTATGCTGGACCCGTTGCGCGAAGAAGTGATTGCCGCCATTCAGGAATGTAAATCAGCCGGAATAAATGTAATTATGATTACAGGCGACCATCCTGCAACTGCAAAAAACATCGGGTTGAAGCTGGGTTTGATTGATTCAGAAAATGAAAATGTTTTGCATGGAAAAGATATGATGCAAAACGAAAATCTTTCTGCGGAAGAAAAACAAAAATGGATTAACACAAAAATATTTGCGCGGGTTAGTCCAAAACAGAAATTAGATTTGGTAACTGTGCTGCAAGAAAATCATTTTGTGGTAGGCATGACAGGCGATGGAGTGAATGATGCACCGGCATTGAAAAAAGCTGACATCGGAATTGCAATGGGCTTGCGCGGAACGCAGGTGGCACAGGAAGTGGCTGCTATGATTTTGAAAGATGATTCATTTTCATCAATCGTACTTGCAATAAAACAAGGCAGAATAATTTTTGAAAACATCCGCATGTTTGTGGTGTTTTTGCTTTCCTGCAACATCAGCGAATTGCTGATAGTTTCCATTGCATCTATTTTCAACCTGCATTTCGGATTGTTCGCGCTGCAAATTTTATACATCAATCTTGTTACAGATGTGCTGCCAGCATTGGCATTAGGCGTTACCAAAGGAAGCGATGCCGTAATGAAGCAACCACCGCGAAATGCTGACGAGCCGATTATAGACCGCAAGCGATGGCTTTCGATTTTTGTTTATTCATTCGTGATAATGGCTTGCACAATGGGTTCAGTTTTTTTCTCTCACTATACTATTCATAAATCTGAATCGTGGAATCCTGATTTATGCAACAACATTTTATTTATCACACTCATCCTTTGCCAGCTTTTGCATGTGTTTAATATGACTACGGACAATTCAAAATCGTTTTTCAAAACAGAAGTATTCAGAAACAAATATGTTTGGTACGCAACATTGGTTTGCCTTGTTATTTTAGTTACAGCATATCTCATTCCTCCTGTTGCAAAAGTATTGTTACTCCATTCTCCAACCTGGAAAGACCTTGCCATTATGTTTGGATTCAGCCTTCTTTCACTTCTGATTAATCAAATATTAAAACGAACAAAAATTATTTTATAATGAAAACAGAAACAAAAATAACCGTCCAATTTCTCGGTGCAGCAGGAACTGTAACAGGTTCTAAGTATTTATTAAAAGCATTCGGGAAAATTATTTTGATTGATTGCGGTTTGTTCCAGGGGCTGAAACAACTCCGATTGATGAACTGGGATAATTTGCCAATCAGCAGCAATGAAATAGATATGGTGTTGCTCACTCACGGACACTTAGACCATTGCGGCTACTTGCCCCGATTGGTGCAAAGCGGATTCAATAAAAAGATTCTTGCAACAGCGCCCACACTTGAAGTAACAAAAATAATTTTGCAAGACAGCGCACGCATCCAGGAAGAAGATGCCGAACGCGCAAACCGTGAACATTTCTCCAAACACAAACCTGCAAAACCATTGTACGATTCAAAAGATGTGGAAAAAACTTTGCCGCATTTTTCACCGCAGCCTTTGGATAAATGGATTGAATTGATTGAAAATATTTCAGTCCGGTTCCGGTATAATGGTCACATCATTGGTGCAACATTTATTGAATTAAAAATCGAAAATAAATTTTTTGTTTTTTCAGGTGACATTGGCAGAGAAAAAGATGCGCTTATGTATCCTCCTCAAA
>JANLUX010000326.1:0-10645 GCA_031363705.1 Bacteroidota bacterium | reverse complement strand
GCAATGGGATTAATTTTAATACTCACATTTATTTTTCTGCTGCATGCCAACAACACACAATTTGATAATGAACTGGAAAACTTAAGTTATCACACAGCAGAACTTAAGAATAAAGAAACTGAACTAACCGGAATAAATCCCGAAAAAGAAAAAAAGGTTTATGTTTTTGCAACAGGAGATCATGAGACAGCTTCTGTTAATAATTATAAGTTGTATGAAAAATTAGTTAACCTAAAACGGAACGGTGAAGTCAATAGTTTTTTATCGGTGGCTCCATTTCATATTCCTGAAACAATAAAAAAAGAACGGGAAATAAAATGGAATAATTACTGGCTGGAGAAAAATAACAATACAATTAATTTATTGAATAAGACTGCTGACAGTCTTGGCTTCGATACAAAAGCTTTTGAAGGATTTAAAAACTGGATAAGCAGAAAAGATATTGAAGAAGTAAAAAATGATTCACTGATTAATTTGCTGGGGCTTGATAATTTAATTGATACAACAAATGATACTTCGGTAATTATTACCACACTTTTAGTTGACAATAAAAATTTATCAGCAGTTAAAAGTCAGCTAAGGGAAATTTCAGGAATTGAAATATTAGATCGTTCAGAAATGGCGACCTCTTTATTAAATTTAGTAAAAGATGATTTCAATTATATCTTCTGGATTTCATCATTGGTTGTGTTTTTTACTTTGCTATTGATTTATGGAAGAATAGAGCTGGCAATGCTTGCTTTTTTCCCGATGGCAGTGAGCTGGATCTGGATTTTAGGTATTGCTGCTCTTGCAGGAATCAAATTTAATTTCGTTAACATAGTAATTGCCACTTTTATTTTTGGATTGGGAGATGACTTCAGCATTTTTGTGAGTGATGGATTGCTCAACAAATACAAGTACAGAAAAGATGCAATTGCCTCAGGCAACTTAGCTATTTTACTTTCTGCATTAACCGCACTCATTGGTACAGGAGTTTTATTTTTTGCAAAACATCCTGCAATACATGGTATTGCTTTAATAAGTGTTTTAGGAATTTCGGTTATCCTCATCATATCACTGCTCTTCCAACCCTTACTCTTTGATTTCTTTGTACAAGGAAGAATTGATAAAAAGAAATCACCTATAGCATTTTTTCCGTTTCTTATTTCTGTATTCGACTTTCTTTATTTTGTTTTTGGATGCTTGCTTCACTATTTATTTTTTGCTGTTTTATTGATTCTCCCTTTACCAAAAAGGTTTAAGCGCAGCATTCTGAATTCCATCATGTCATTTTTTGCAGGCAGTGTTATTTATGCAGGCATACATGTCCGCAAAAGAATTTTTGGAAAAGAAAATCTGGATCTGAAAAAACCTTCCATCATCATCGCTAACCATTCTTCTTTCCTGGATATACTTTTAATAATTATGCTCCATCCTAAAATAATTATCATGGTGAAAGAATGGGTTTACAAATCGCCTTTGTTTGGTTATTTCGTTCGCTATGCGGGATATATTTATTCTGAAACCGGTGCAGAAGCCAACCTTGATAGTGTAAAGAAAAGAATTGCTGATGGTTATTCCATTGCAATTTTTCCTGAAGGAACCCGATCACCGAATGGAAATTTAATGCGGTTTCATAAAGGAGCATTTTATCTTGCACAGGAATTACAACTTGATATAACACCCATCTTGATTCATGGAGCTGCTGATGTGCTTACTAAAAATGATTATTACGTTCATACCGGAACGCTTAACAGAAAAATATTACCTCGCATAAAAGCAGATGATGCATCGTGGGGACTTACTTACAAGGAGCGTACGAAAAATATTTCGCAGTATTTTAAATCAGAGTACAGGAAGTTTAAAGATGAGCAGGAAACAGCCCGTTATTTATGGAATCGCGTTTATAATAATTTCATTTTTAAAGGACCTGTTCTCGAATGGTATCTCCGTATAAAATGGAGGATGGAATCTAAAAATTACGAATTATACAATGAACTAGTAGCCGACCGTGTGAATATTTTAGACATCGGATGTGGCTATGGATTTCTTTCGCTTTACCTCCATTACAAAAACGAAAACAGACAAATAACAGGTGTTGATTATGATGAGGAAAAAATTCAGATAGCTCAAAATGTATTTGATAAAAATGACAATATCCTTTTTGAACCGGCAGATATCAAACAATATGAAATCATCAATAAAGATGTTATTTTTCTCAATGATATACTGCATTATCTCACTGAACAGGATCAACAATCTGTTTTAATAAATTGCGTTGAAGGATTAAATGATAACGGAATGATTTTTATCAGGGATGGAATAACAGATCTCGAAAAAAGGCATAAAACCACCCGGAATACCGAACTCTTTTCCACTAAAATTTTTCAATTCAATAAAAAAGAAGATGAATTTCATTTTTTCTCCTCAGATTTTATTAAGTCCTTTGCAACCCAAAATAAATTAGCATTTGAAATGGTTGAACAGTCCCAAAAAACCTCGAATGTGCTGTTTATTTTAAGAAAGCAATGAGTTATATCTCCGATAAGGAATTTGATTTTGTGTTTGTTGGAGGCGGTTTTGGCGCCCTGGCTGCTGCTTACATACTGGCTGCTGAAGGAAAGAGTGTAATTGTTCTGGATAAAAACAATCAGATTGGTGGAAACGTGCAGGTTTTCAGTCGTGATAAATGCATTTTTGATACAGGAGTTCATTATGTAGGAAGCCTTGATGAGGGGCAAACATTAAGAACCTTTTTCCAGTATTTTGGTTTGCTCGATCAGCTTAAGCTTAAACGGATGGATGATGAATATTATGATGTGATTCGTTTTGCTGATGGAAAAGAATACAAGCACGGACACGGTTACGAAAATTTTAAAAAATATCTGATACAGGATTTTCCGGAAGAAGAAAAAGCCATTAATGAATTTTGTGATAAAGTACAGGAGATCTGCCTGCATTTTCCGCTTTATAATTTATCTCCCGACATCAATCCTGATTATGTTTCCGCATTTGGACTCAGAGAGCTTAACGCACACGATTACATTGCTTCGTTAACAAAAAATGAGCGACTTCGGAATGTGCTGGCAGGAAGCAATCCGCTTTATGCCGGTGTGAAAGAAAGAACTCCTTTTTATGTTCATGCACTTATATTCAACAGCTACATTATCGGCTCTTATAAATTAGTGGATGGCGGATCGCAACTTGCAAAAATTATGTGTAAGCAAATAAGAAGTTTGGGTGGTGAGATTCATAAAAGAAAACATGTGGTGAGTGCCATCTATCAGGAGGATGGTAATATAAAAGAAGTTGTGTTGGAGTCAGGAGAAAAAGTAAGAGGCAAAAATTTTATCTCTAATATGCATCCAGCAGTTACCATTGATGTGTTTGGTGAAAGCCGGTTTTTAAATGCTTATAAAAAACGTGTTCGTACAGTTACCAATACAATATCCTGCTTCACTTTGCATCTTACTTTTCATCCTGATACATTTGAATATCTGAATTATAATATTTATCAGTTCAATAAAGATGATGTGTGGTCAGGTATTGAATATGATGAAAAAACATGGCCTGATGGTTTCTTTGTTTGTACTCCCGCTACTTCACACAATGACAAGTATGCAGATTCGATGTCGGTGATGACCTACATGAAAATTGACGAGACAAAGCAATGGGAACAAACCCATAATACCATAGCAAGCCCTCACTACCGTGGAGCTGCATACGAAGAATTTAAAAAAGACAGAGAAGAAAGGTTGTTGCAAAAAGTGGAAGAGCTGTTTCCGGATATACGCAGTAAAATAAAAAGTGTTTATAGTTCCACACCATTAACTTTCAGGGATTATACAGGGAATTATGATGGATCATTATATGGAATATTAAAGGATAACACCAATCCGACAAAATGTTTTATAAGTCCGAGAACTAAAATTCCGAATTTATACCTCACCGGACAGAATATTAGCTTTCATGGAATATTAGGTGTAACGATTGGAGCATTTGTAACCTGTTTTGAATTTTTGGACAGGAACAAGATTATTGATAAAGTAAAAAAAGCATGCGAACAGAAAACGTTGACGTATTAGTGATTGGTGCCGGTCCGGCCGGTGCAGTAGCTTCTGCATATCTCAATCAAAAAAATTACAAAGTACTGGTGCTCGAAAAAGAGCAATTTCCACGATTTGTAATTGGCGAAAGCTTATTACCTCAGTGCATGGAACACCTGGATGCAGTAGGATTTTTACCCAACATTAAAAAACATGGCTTTCAGCTTAAATCAGGAGCTGGTTTTTTTAACGGAAATGAAAGACTGGAATTTCTTTTCGATGATCAGTTTACCAAAGGATGGACATGGACATGGCAAGTGAAACGTGCTGATTTTGATAACATATTAATCAATACTGCTATTGAACAAGGAGTTGCAGTAAAGTTTAAGTGCGAAGTAAAAAGTGTGACCTGCTCAAAAGAAAAACAGGTTATTACTTACTCTGATGAAGAGGGAAAAGAAAATACAGTTGAAGCGCGATATTTAATTGATGCCAGTGGATATGGAAGAGTGCTTCCTAAATTGTTTAACCTGGAAGAACCTGTAAACACGCCTGTAAGAGGTGCTGTATTCAGTCACATTCATGATAGCAAAAGAACAAAGCAGGCAGGTGAAAATATTTTTATTCATTCCTTTAACAACAACACAGCCTGGATATGGGCAATTCCTTTTTCTGACAGGACAACTTCTGTTGGCGTTGTAGGTGATGTTGCATTGATAGAAGACTTCGCAGCAAACAATGGAGAAAAGTTTTTACATCACATCAGAAATTTTGAGGATTTAAAAGGTCGTTTCAGAGAGGAGGAATTAGTATTTCAACCGCGAAAAATTTTAGGATACGCAGCAAGGTCAAAACAATTATTTGGAGAAGGATATGTTTTGTGTGGTAACAGCACTGAGTTCCTTGATCCTATTTTTTCTTCGGGTGTAACATTTGCAACTGCTTCGGGTCTGATGGCTGCGAAGCTCACACATAAACAGTTATCAGGTGAAAAAACAGATTGGCAAACCGAATACGAAGATTATATGAGAAGAGGAATTGATGTTTTCCGTGCCTTTGTGCAAGGGTGGTATAGCGGAGACGTGCAAACAATTTTCTTTGCTTCAGAAATTAACCAGGATTTTAAAAAACAAATCTGCTCCATTCTTGCCGGTTATGTCTGGGATGAAACCAATCCCATTGTTAAAAAACATAAAACTATTATAAAAACGCTGGCACAAACGATCAGGATTACCCAATCAGTATAATTTCAAGGATGAGAAACTTTTTATTTTTTTATTTCGTTTTCTACTCCTCACTATCGCTATCAAATATTAATTCATCAAAAGTTGTAATAACCTGGCAGGAAAAAAATCTGTCAAAGTATTATAACGCTTTATCCTCAAGTGATACATTAAAAATTAATTCAGAATTACAGTCAATTAAATCTTCTACATCAACTTTACATAAAGCATATACCGGTGCACTGCTGATGAAAAAATCAGGGCTGGTAAAACCTGCTAATAAAAAGCTGGCAATGTTTAAAGAAGGAATGGCTCTCTTAGAAGAATCTATTAACACTGAAAATGAAAATGCCGAATTCCGGTTTTTAAGATTAGTTATACAGGAACATTGCCCTGCTATATTGCGGTATCATGATAACATAAAGGAAGATTCCATGATTGTTGCTGACAACTACAAAAATTTTTCACCAGCACTCAAACATGCAGTAGCTGATTATGCAAAAATTTCACCGTCACTTAAATCCACACCAATCAACAAAGCTGAATAATGAACAAGAATATTTTAATTGTTTATTATTCACAGTCAGGTCAGCTTAAACAAATTGCGGAAAATTTTATTGCTCCATTTCTACAGAAAAATTACAATATTGAATGGCTGGAAATTAAACTTAAATACAATTTTCCATTTCCATGGACAGCCAAAGAATTTTTTAATGCAATGCCTGAAAGTGTGTCAGGTACACCTGCTGAAATTTTAACTCCTGCTTTTAAGCGTGAAGATTATGACCTGGTTATTTTTTGTTACCAGCCATGGTTTTTATCACCAAGCATTCCTGCAAATTCAATGTTGCATCATCCCGAATTCCGGAAGCGGCTAATTAACACTCCCGTTATCACAATCATTGGAGCGCGTAATATGTGGATCAATGCTCAGGAACAAGTGAAAAAATTATTGAAACAAAACGCTGCTGATCATGTGGCTAATATTGTTCTTTGCGATAAGCACAATAATTTTGTAAGCGCAGTTACAATTCAATATTGGATGTTTACAGGTAAACGTGAACAGTTACTGGGCATTTTCCCAAAACCTGGAGTAAGTGAAAAGGATATTGCAGAAACGAAATTTTTTGGAGAGGAAGTTTTACGATCTTTAGAAAATAGTAATTGGGAAGGCTTACAACAACGGTTGGTTGAAATGAAAGCAGTAACAGTGAATACTAATTTGATGTTTATTGAATCCCGTGCATCTGTTTTATTCAAAATATGGGCACGTACTATCATTAAAAAAAAGAACAGGAATCTATGGTTGCAAATATTCAAATACTATTTGTTGTTTGCATTGTTTATTGTAGCCCCTATTGTGTTATTGGTTTATAATATATTTTTCAGAGTTTTTACACAAGACCGGATTATGAAAAAGAAAATTTATTATTCGGGAGTAAATTGAAATAAATGAGTAAAGAAGTTTATATAACTAAGGCAGCAAAATTTCTTCCCAATAATCCTGTGGCAAATGAGGAGATGGAAGAATATCTTGGTCTGATCCATCATACACATTCAAAATCAAAACGTATTGTGTTGCGTAACAATGGCATTAAGTCAAGGTATTATGCAATTGATAAAAATGGTAATGCAACACATACCAATTCTGAAATGGCTGCTTTGGCTGTTCGCAAATTAATGGATAATGATGCTGAAAAAATAAACAGCATTCAATTGTTATGTTGCGGAACTTCCACTCCCGATCAGATGATGCCTTCGCATGGAGTAATGGTGCATGGCTGGTTGCCCGAAGCTGGTGCTATTGAAGTGGTGTCACCTTCTGGTAATTGTTGTTCAGGAATGCACGCATTAAAATATGCATGGATGAGTGTAAAGCTTGAAGGTGTTGATAATGCTGTTGTAACAGGTTCTGAAAGATGTTCAGGAATTTTACGTCATGATGTTTTTGAATAAGAAGCCAATAAGCTGGGTGACGCTGAAGAGAATGCTTATATTACATTTGATAAAGAATTTTTGCGATGGATGCTTAGCGATGGTGCTGCAGCAGTTTTATTGAGCAATAAAAAAAATGATGGTGGATTGAGCCTTCGTATAGATTGGATTGATGGAGTATCGTATGCACACAAAATAGAGCCATGCATGTATATGGGTTCTGAAAAACTAGAAGGAGGCAAACTAAAGAGCTACATGGATTATTCGCAGCATGACCTTATTGAACATTCTATTCTGAGTATTAAACAGGATGTTAAAATGCTGAGCGAAAACATTGTTGCATTTGGATTTGACAAACTAAAATCGGTGCTCGAAAAAAATAATACCGCTGTTGATGCATTTGATTATTTCCTTCCGCACTTATCAAGCGAATTTTTCAGAAGCAAGATTGCAGAAACACTAACTGCTAACTCAATGACCATCCCACCTGAAAAATGGTTTACTAATTTATCATCTGTTGGTAATGTAGGTGCCGGATCCATTTACCTGATGATTGAAGAATTGATGAGTAGCGGGAAATTAAAATCAGGACAGAAAATTTTAATAATGGTTCCTGAGAGCGCCCGTTTTTCTTATGTGTATGCCGCTTTAACTGTTTGTTAAATGAAAATAAAAGATCTTCCGCAGGACCCTTCCATTCTTGATAAGTTTACTAAAGATGTGGTGTATGGAGAAGATGAATCAGGCAACTACACTACCGGGTTAAGCCGCGGATGGAAAGTAAAAGCTGATGCATTAAATATTGCCTGGGAAGATATTGAACAGCGAATTAATGAAGCAAAACAAAAAGTAAACAACGGTGAAGCAAGTCCTGTTTTATTTTTTATGGAATTACGATTAATGGATATGACTACCATTGCTGCTTACACAGGTTTTTGGAAATGGCAGATAAAAAGACATCTGCAACCACAAATCTTTAAGAAGCTTTCTGAAAAAAAAATCAGGAAGTATGCTGAAGTTTTTGAAGTAAGCGTGGATGACTTAAAGAACTTAAAAGCGAATGCGGATTAATTTTAATCACATACAATCCGCACATTGTGAAAACGGGGTAACCACTAATCTGCTTCAACACATTGGTGTAAACAAAATCACTGAGCCGCTTGCATTTGGTATTGGCTCCGGATTATTTTTTATCTACATACCTTTTCTTAAAATTAATAATGGTCCTGCGTTTTCCTATCGTACTATGCCGGGATTAATTTTTAAACGCACTTGTGATTCACTTGGAATTCCTGTAGTTCGCAAAAAATTCCGTTCAGTTGAAAAGGCGCAACGATACCTGGACAGTTGTATTGAATCCAATCAACCTGTGGGTTGCCAGGTGGGTGTGTATTATCTCACTTATTTTCCGAAAGAATACCGCTTTCATTTCAATGCACACAATATTGTAGTGTTTGGAAAAGAAGAAAATAATTATCTGATCAGTGATCCGGTGATGGAGACTGTAACCACATTGACAGATTATGAATTGCAACGGGTTCGTTTTGCAAAGGGAGCACTGGCACCGCGTGGTCAGCTTTATTATCCTGAATTAAAAAATGAAATAAGTGATGATGCTATTCGCAAAGCTATTATCCAAGGAATAAAACGCAACATTCGTGACATGTTACACATCCCCGGACCGATTGCGGGTATCAGCGGGATAAGATATACAGGAAGAAGAATTATTAAGTGGAGGGATAAATTAGGAGTGAAGAAAGCAGGACTTTACCTCGCACAGCTTGTTCGCATGCAGGAAGAAATCGGAACCGGTGGTGGTGGATTTCGTTTTATCTATGCTGCGTTTTTGCAACAGGCTTATGCTTATCATAATATTGACACCTTATTAAAAGCTTCAGAGCAATTTACCAAAGCAGGAGATTTATGGCGCAGCGCAGCTGTGCAGGCAGCAGGAATTTTTAAAGGACGTATTACATCACAACAGGATTTCAATGATATGGGAAATTATCTTTTTGAAGTTGCTGAAATAGAAAAGCAGGCGTTTACTGCTTTATCAAAAATTAAATGGAAGTAAATGCAAACAGCACTTTCCGTTTCTAATATAAGTTTTCGTTATACAAATCATGATGAGTTATGTCTGGATAATATTGAACTGAATATTTTAGAAGGAGATCGCTTTGGATTATTTGGTCCTAACGGTGCAGGTAAAACCACATTGATTTCTATAATGACGGGGCTTTTAAAACCTCAGACAGGAAGTGTTAGTTTATTTGGTTTGGATGTGACATCGGACAGCAATGCAAAAAAATTATTCGGATATGTGCCTCAGCATTTTTCTTTTTATGAAGAGCTTACTCCAGTAGAAAACCTGCAATTTTTTGGTGCTTGGTCAGGATTAAATCGCAGCGAAATAAAAAAAAGAACGGATGAATTGCTTTCACTACTTGGATTAAATGAAGTTAAAAAAAAGGCATTGAAATATTTTTCAGGTGGCATGAAACGCAGGTTAAACATTGCGATTGGAGTAATCCATCAACCAAAAATTTTATTTCTTGATGAACCAACAGTGGGTGTGGATGTGCAAGCACGTTCAGCAATTATTGAATATCTCAAACAACTAAATGCAACCGGAACAACTTTAATTTACACATCACATCTTTTGCAGGAAGCTGAAGAGTTATGTAATCATATTGCATTAATGGATAAAGGAAAAATTTTATTGCACGGTGATTTAAATAATTTGCTTACGCAGCATAATCATCAGGGATTGGAGCAACTGTTTTTAAATATAACCGGTAAAGAATACAGAGACTGATGCATATACTGCTGGCATCAATGTTAAAAGAGTTTCGGTTGCTGATTCGTGATCGCATTGGACTTGCAATTATGTTTTTAATGCCGGTTGTTTTAGTGGTAATAATCACAAGTGTACAAAACAGCGCTTTTAACCTGGTGAACAGTAATAAGATTTCAATATTGGTTTGTAATAAAGATACCGGCAGTGTTTCTAAAGAATTAATTACAGCAATAACGGAATTGCAAATGTTCAACATCATCAAAACAGAAAAAGTTATTGTTGAGGAAGACATTTCGAAAAAAATGAAAGAACACAATGCAATGGTAGCCCTCGTTATACCTGAGAATTTTTCATCACAGCTCGATCAAAAAGCACGGACACTGGCATCAAAGGCATTAACAAACTTTGGCATACAAAACGATACCACCTTTAATGAAATAAATGTTTTACCACCTGATTTAATTTTTCATCCAGTTTTACAGGAATCATTTTGCAAATCAATAAGTGGTGCTTTGCAAAGTGTGATGATGGTGATTGAAAACAAATTAATGATTGCATCATTGTATGAACTTGTAAATGAAAAACCTGCTCCTGAAGGTTTTGAAAAAGAAATGATGAAAGGTAAAATTAATTTCAATGAACGTTATGCATTGATTAATGGG
>JANLUX010000324.1:0-11131 GCA_031363705.1 Bacteroidota bacterium | reverse complement strand
TCAATCTTTTTGTTTTCAATGTAACCGATGATGCTTTCGATGTGTGTTACCTTGAAGTCGGGTGAACCGAATTTGCCCTCACGCTTTGGCTCATGCAGAATTTTCACTTTCGCACCAGCCAAACTTTCAACCAAATCCTTTAATGCAGATCGGTGTGAATGTTCTGTTATGTCGCTGATTTTCTGCGACTGTAAGGACTTAAAATATTTTTCGAACTCAGTCACTATTATTATAAAAATGTATGCGAAAATAAGGTTTAGTTGTCTTACTAAAGGAGTTTAAACTTCTCAATGCGCCTCCAGCCAATTCTCACCAGTCCCCATTTCTACTTCAACAGGGACAGTTAATGGTAATGCGTGTTTCATTTTATCAGCAACAATTTCTTTTACTTTATCTTCTTCTTCGCGATGCACATCAAAAACCAATTCATCATGCACCTGTAATAACATTCGTGAGCGGAATTTATTTTTTTCAAACTCACGATGGATATTGATCATTGCCATCTTTATCATGTCAGCAGCAGAACCTTGTATGGGGGCATTGATGGCATTGCGTTCAGCAAAACCACGAACTGTTGCATTACCGCTGTTGATGTCGCGTAAATACCTTTTGCGTCCGAGGATGGTTTCCACATAACCAAGCTTTTTTGCTTTTGCAATGGATTCATCCATGTAATCTTTGATGTGTGGATACTGGATAAAATAATTATCAATGATGGCAGCAGCTTCTTTACGCGGAATGTTTAAGCGCTCACTCAAACCAAAAGCTGATATGCCATAAATAATTCCAAAGTTTACCATCTTGGCATTTCTGCGCATGTCAGAAGTAACAGCCTTTGGTTCAACACCAAAAACTTTTGCTGCCGTGGCAGTATGAATATCCAAACCACTTTTAAATGCTTCAATCATCGCTTCGTCCTTGCTTACTTCTGCAATGATGCGTAACTCCACCTGTGAATAATCAGCCGACAATAAAATAAAATCAGGATTGCGTGGAATAAATGCTTTGCGCACTTCCCGTCCGCGTTCAGTACGTATGGGAATATTTTGAAGGTTAGGATTATCAGAACTTAATCTTCCTGTCACAGCCACCACCTGGTTAAATGAAGTATGTATTTTTCCTGTGCGCGGATTCACCATCAGCGGCAACGCATCCACATAAGTGTTTTTTAATTTTACCAGTTCACGATAATCTAAAATCTTATCCACGATCGGGTGCTTGCCGCTGAGCTTTGACATGACATCTTCACTCGTTGCATACTGACCTGTTTTTGTTTTCTTTGGTTTCTCAACGATTTTTAAAACATCAAAAAGAATATCACCCACTTGCTTTGGTGACGAAACGTTGAAGGACGTTCCGGCTAATTCCTGAATTTGTTTTTCAAAATCTGCAATATCATTTTGTAACACACCTGAAAAATCTTTCATGGTGGCAACGTCTAATTTTATTCCTTCACGTTCCATGGCAGCAAGCACCCTGATGAGTGGAGTTTCCACTTCATTAAATAATTTAGTGGTTGCAGTTTGTTCGAGCATAGGTACAAACTGATATTTGAGCTGCAACGTAACATCTGCATCTTCTGCCGCATATTCCGTTACCAGATCCAAAGCTACATCACGCATAGTGCCCTGGTCTTTTCCCTTTTTACCGATAAGCGTTTCAATACTTACCGGTGAATAATTCAGATACGTTTCAGCAAGCACATCCATATTGTGACGCATCTCCGGCTTGATTACATAATGTGCAAGCATCGTGTCAAACAAAGTTCCTTTAACTTCCACATCATACCAGCGCAGCATATTCAGATCATATTTAATATTCTGCCCAACTTTAATAATGTTTTCGTTTTCATAAATTTCTTTAAACTCCTGAACGATCGAACGCGCTTCGTCATAATTTGCAGGCAACGGCACATACCATCCCTCATGCGGACGAACAGAAAAAGATAATCCAACAAGTTCTGCCTGCATGGTATCAATACCGGTAGTTTCTGTGTCAAAACTTATCTCCGTATGCTTTCTTAATTCTGCAATCAACTCTTTGCGGCTCTCTTCGTCCACACAACATTTATAAGAATGTGGAACTGTTCCGATATTGTTATAAATCTTTGGTTCATCAACTGCCTCTTGCGTTTCAGCAGGTACTGTAACTTCAACTGTGGTTTCAAACAAACTCACTTGTCCGTTATTTGCGCTGATACCGCTTATGGTTGCAGTGCCAACAGGTAACTCTTCACCTAACACCTGTTGTGCAAGCCTGCGGAATTCCAACTCTGCAAACAACTCACGCAACGCTTCTCTGTTCGGTTCACCGAGACGTAATTTTTCCTCATTGAATTCTACTGGTGCATCCAGAACAATTGTTGCCAATCGTTTTGATTGAATAGCCATCTCTTTATTCAGCTCCACTTTTTCTTTAAGCTTTCCTTTTAGCTGATCAGTGTTTGCCAAAAGATTTTCTATTGAACCGAATTGCTTCACCAACTGTATAGCCGTTTTTTCTCCAACACCCGGAATGCCCGGAATATTATCAACGCTGTCACCCATCAATCCTAAAATATCAATCACCTGTTCAGTACGTTCAATATCATAACGCGCACAAACTTCTTTGATACCGAGAATTTCTGCACCACTCCCTGCACGGGCAGGTTTATAAATCAGAATATTCTCTGTCACCAGCTGACCAAAGTCTTTATCAGGTGTCATCATATAAGTGATGAAACCTTCTTTCTCCGCTCGCTTTGCAAGTGTGCCAATAACATCATCGGCTTCATAACCATCTTTCATGATGCAGGGAATATTAAACCCCTCAATCAATCGCATCACGTAAGGAATAGCTCTTGAAATATCTTCAGGCACTTCCTGACGTTGGGCTTTGTATGCTGCAAAATCAGTGTGACGATGTGTGTCTGCTGCTGTATCAAACACCACTGCAATATGTGTTGGCTTTTCTTTTTTTAACAGCTCTAACAATGTATTGGTAAAACCAAAAATGGCTGATGTATTTAGTCCTTTTGAATTGATGCGATGGTTGTTGCTGAAAGCAAAATAAGCGCGATAGATAAGCGCAAAAGCATCCAATAAAAATAATTTTCCTGCTGACTGAGATTCCATTTATTATGAATTTTTTTGAGAGGTGTGAAGATAGTTTGAATTGAGGATTTGAGGATTTAGAGAATTAGGATGTTAGGATTTCCTAGAACAAGAATTAATATATTTGAAAACAGACGGAAACTAAAAAATAGTGTTGGTATTACAAATCCCAAAATACTAAATCCAAACATCCAAAAATGAATATCGAAGAATTGCGTAATTATTGTTTGAATAAAAAAGGAGCAACAGAAAGTTTTCCTTTCGGTGAGGATACATTGGTATTTAAAGTTTTGGATAAAGCTTTTGCATTGGCAAGTATTTCTGAACCGGATAGTGTTAATCTGAAATGCGATCCGGAATATGCCATTGAATTACGCGAACAATATGAGGCTATTCATCCCGGCTATCACATGAATAAAAAACACTGGAACACAGTACAACTGCGCGGTGGCTTAGATGATAAATTAATCTGTAAACTGATTGACCATTCGTATGAAATGGTGGTGAAGGCGATGAATAAAAAACAGCAAAATGAGTTAGCAGCTTTGAATTTATCTGGCTAACTTACCAGAAATTATTTTTCAGCAAATTTCATCTACTTATAATTCCGCTGGCTTGGATGTATCACATCATATTTCAATTCTTCCTTGTGCATTTCCGATTCACCTTCCGACTTATATTCCCATGCTGCAACATACATGTATTGATTATCATCTCGTAATGCTTCACCATCTTCCGTTTGATATTCCTCACGAAAATGTCCGCCACAACTTTCATTACGTTGCAATGCATCCTTACACATCAATTCACCCAACTCAAGAAAATCGGCAACACGACCTGCTTTTTCCAGTTCAGGATTAAATTCATTGGCAGAACCGGGCACACGAACATTTTTCCAGAATTCAGCACGTAATTGTTTTATTTCTTCAATTGCTTCTTTCAAACCTTTTTCATTGCGCGCCATTCCACATTTATCCCACATTATTTTTCCCAGTCGTTTGTGAAAATGATCAACAGACTTTGTTCCATTGTTACTAAAAAATTTATTGATGCGTTGTTCCACATTTTTTTCTGCTTCTTCAAATGCAGGGTGATCAGTCGCAATTTCTTTGGTGCGAATTTCATTCGATAAATAAGCACCAATTGTATAAGGGATAATAAAATATCCATCAGCCAACCCTTGCATCAATGCAGAAGCACCAAGTCTGTTAGCACCATGATCAGAAAAATTTGCTTCACCCATGCAATACAATCCCTGCACATTGGTCATTAAATTATAATCTACCCACAATCCACCCATTGTATAGTGTACCGCAGGATAAATTCGCATTGGCATCTCATACGGATTCTCGCCTGTGATTTGCTGATACATGTCAAACAGGTTTCCATATTTTTCTTTCACTACTTCTTTACCAAGACGAAGGATTTCTTCTTCTGATGGATTGTGAATTCCTTTTTTATTAGTTTCAACAGTTCCATAACGTTTCATGTTGAATGTAAAGTCGAGATACACTGCCATCTTGCTATTGCCAACTCCATAACCTGCATCGCATCTTTCTTTTGCAGCACGTGATGCAACGTCACGCGGAACTAAATTTCCAAACGCAGGATATCTTCTCTCTAAATAATAATCTCTTTCCTCTTCCGGAATCTCTGTTGGCTTTCGCGGATCGTCTTTCTTTTTAGGAACCCAAATGCGTCCATCGTTACGCAATGATTCACTCATTAATGTTAACTTACTTTGATGATCACCACTGACAGGAATGCAAGTAGGGTGAATTTGTGTGAAACAAGGATTACCAAAAAAAGCTCCTTTCTTATGCGCCTTCCATGCAGCGGTTACATTGCAACCCATTGCATTGGTTGAGAGATAAAAAACATTTCCATAACCACCGGTACATAATAAAACTGCATGACCGAAATGACGTTCTAATTTTCCGCTCACTAAATCACGCGCAATAATTCCACGTGCTTTACCATCAATCATTACCACATCCAGCATCTCATGGCGCACATACATTTTAACACTTCCCATTCCCACCTGGCGCTGCAATGCGCTGTAAGCTCCCAACAAAAGTTGTTGTCCAGTTTGTCCTGCAGCATAAAAAGTTCTTTGCACTTGTGTTCCGCCAAAAGAACGATTACTTAACAAACCACCATATTCACGAGCCAACGGTACACCTTGTGCCACGCATTGATCAATGATGTTTGCACTCACTTCTGCCAAGCGATAAACATTTGCTTCACGTGCGCGATAATCACCTCCTTTTATTGTATCATAAAATAAACGGTACGTGCTGTCACCATCATTCTGATAATTTTTTGCAGCATTAATTCCTCCCTGTGCTGCTATTGAGTGTGCCCTTCGCGGTGAATCCTGGAAACAAAAACATTTTACTTTGTATCCTAACTCAGCAAGAGATGCTGCAGCGGATGCTCCCGCTAATCCCGAACCAACAACCACAATTTCTAAATTGCGTTTGTTTGCCGGATTAACCAGAGGAACTGATGATTTAAATTTAGTCCATTTCTCTTCGAGCTTGCCTTCGGGGATATTTGAGTTTAATGTTGTCATTTAAAATTTGTTATACTTTTATTTCGATGCCTTCTGATTTTACATTTTCAAACAAGGGTAAATAATCATCTTCGATAAACTTCTTCTTTGACACGCCATAAGGTTCTATTCGTGGATCAATAGTAAAAGCAGTTGTCCAGATAATACCGGTATTCTTATCATCATTAAAATTTACGTTATCAGAGAGTAACAAGACATCTATATCACTCTCATTGTTAGCTTCGTTCCGGGCATAACTTCCATAAAGTCTTGCTTCGGAAATTGCGAGCCCTTTCAGTTGCAATGCAAGCAAATATTTTTTAAGAATGTCTATAACTTCTCTTTGAGCCATTTAATTTTTTGCTTTGTAACTTCAAAATAGTTTTTAGCAATTTCAAATATTGGTCGTTCAGCAATTTCATTTCTATATCTTCCTTCCATCTGAAACTTATTCATAATTGAAAAAAAAAATCGAGTCTGATCATCTAATTCTAAATTCGCTTTATCGGCTATAGAAATTAAATTGTGAATTTTTGGAGGTGTTTGTTTTGTAAATTTTGTCAAATGCGCTTTTAAAATTGTTTCCAATGCAAGGTGACAAAAAAACAAACACTCAACTGTTTTTTTTCCATTGATTAAAAATTCAGCAACATCCACATTTTCATTTGCCGCATCAATCCAATATTGTATTTGCTTTTCTACATTCATAATCATTTCACCCAACCAGCGTACATCGCTATGGGCATCATTGCAAATATTACACAGATGATGATTGAAAACCAGAAACCGGTTTGTTTAATGATATTATTGTACTTTGGATGATTCCATCCCATTGTTTGAAATGCAGATTTGAAACCATGCAATAAATGATAGGCTAAGGATACCATTGCAGCGCAATAAAAAATCACTATCCATAATTCACTGAACACTTCTTTCATTTCTCCAAAAAGTGTTTCTTCTCCACTTGTTATGTGATCTGTAAAACGGCTTACCACCCAAAAATGTCTTAAGTGTATTATAAGAAATATTAAAATTAAAGTTCCTAATAATCCCATTGAACGGCTGTACCATTTGCTGTTAGCATTTCCATTGTAAACTGCATACCCAACAGGACGTGCTTTCTGGTTTTGTCTCGTTAAAATATATGCTTGTACAATATGAATGATTAACCCAAGAAAGAGCACAATCTCGATAGTGCGGATAAAAATATTAGTGCCAAAAAATTCTGCTACCGTGTTAAATGTTTTACCTCCATCATTAAAAAAAATACAGGCATTCACTGAGCAGTGAACGATTAAAAATGTGATAAGAAAAAGGCCGGTGAGGCCCATCACCAGTTTACGTCCTATTGAATAACTGAATAAATTAGTTTGTGAATCTGCCATGGTTTAAAGCCCAATCAATTTTGCGATTGCAAATGTAATTCAACTTGTGTTGTCATCAAATAAAAGCAGGTACCGGATTTAATCTTCTTAATTTCTATTTTTACCACTGGAAAAAACTTAATGCACAGAAGCAATCTGTTTAATTTCATTTCAAACCCCTTATTTTTTTGAAACAATTTCCTGCTTCTCTGAAAATTTCCGGTCACTTATTTTTTGGGGTGCTGTTTATTTTTTCATTTCTCTTTTATAAAGAAAGGCATGCCTTTGATGCAGCACATTATTTATTTGAGATCATCACACGTGAGGGATTTTACATTGCTCATGGAAGACTGATAGGGTTTGTATCACAAATTCTTCCATTTATTGGTGTTCACATTGATGCAAGCCTCAAATCTTTAATGATCATGTACAGCGTAGGAGATGTGCTTTATTATTATTTCGTGTTTTTAATAGGGGCTCACATTTTAAAAAGTCAGGCAGCTACAATTTCAATTTTACTGATTGTTTGCCTTGCTGTAAAGTTTAGTTTTTATTGTCCTGTTACAGAGTTGTTACAGGCAATGGTTTTGCTTCCTTTATTATATGAAGCATTAATCCGGTTTGATCGTTTTAAGTTCAATTTAATTCCGTTATTATTAATCCTGATTATTTTTTCACATCCCTTGTTGTTTATGCTTGCCGGGTTTGTAATTATTTATTTTATCGCTCAGCAAAGGAAAGAGTGGTTTTCAAAACAAAACATATTTCTTTTCAGTGGATTTGTTTTAATCACAGTAGCGAAATTTTTATTGCTTGACAAATACGACTATCAGAAAACATTTTACCCTGTGGTGTTTGATGACTACAGCAATATGAAAAATATAACAGACCAGGATTTTATTATTTCTTTTCTCATAGTTTACTTCAAAGAAAATTTTCTTGTTGGTTTGTTTTGGATCATTACCCTTTTGTGTTTAATTGCAAATAAAAAATTTCTTCCACTCGCCATTGCTTTTCTGGCCCCGCTTTCGTTTTTGTTATTAATCACCATAACACATAGCTTCACCTCAATGAGTAATTACAGTGAACGAATGTTGTTGCCTTTTGCAGGAATGGTTATCATTTCTTTTGCATCATGTTTCCAGAAAATAAAAACTGTTTTGATCAAGCAAATTTTACTCTTGTTACTTATCTCTTCTTTATGTTTTCGTTTGTGGATTATTTATGATGCAGCCTTTCCTTACACCAAAAGAGTTGCACAAATTGAAGAGCTGATTCATCAATGTCATCAGCAAAATATTGCAAAAGCTATTATTGATGAACGCAATCTGGAATACCTGCCTTATGCAATGACAGGCTGGAGTTATCCTTTAGAGAGTTTGATGCTCTCATCTATTCGATCAAAAGATTCTTCAGTTACCATTGCATTGAAAGAAGAACAATACAAACATTTTGGCAATCGTGATTTAGCTGCAAACGAAATGTATAAAACACAGGATTCAATTATCAATTATTCAGTTTTAAATAAAAATTATTTTATACTAACACCTTCTCAATATACATTTCTGAATAACAAATGCGATGATGAAATTGAAAAGAATTCCTCAATTAAAATCGTATTTTACAATCATCACAATATAAAAGCAGAAAATGATTATTGTTATTTGAGTACAACGATGATTAATCAAGGAATTGCTTTGTGTAGTGATATTAATGGCGGTTATCAAATACAATTAAATGCAACGAGCGAAAATGATTCAGCTTATCGCGACAGCAGGGTAATTCCGTTTCAAACAGATGTTATTAAAGAATTAAAACAGGATTTGGTTTTTAAAAATTATGGGATGGATGGAAGGTGGAAGCTCAATGTTTCCGTGGTTGATAAAAACAAAAAAATGATTGCAGGTCCATTTGTTGCTTCAGTGAATATTGAATAAAAACAATTCACTCTTTTGCAATCGGATTTAATAAACCCTCATAACTTTTTAAATCCATTTTAACTGATCCGACTAAAATATCCGCCTGTGCACGCACAGGAATCCTGTTCATGTCATCGGTTACCCACATGGTCATCCCTTCTTTCTCTTTAAACACCCGACCTTCTAAAAGCATCGGGCGAAAAACAATACAGCGAAATTTCCCCTTTGCAGTTTTAAGTGTTTCGCGACCTAAAAATTTTATTGTTAAGGGAAAAGTTTCATCATCGAGATAGGTATGGATTACAAACGTATCACCGGGTGCCGCTTTGCTGAAGTCAATTGTACGGGCATAATAAAAAGCCGAAACTAAATCCTGTACACGGCTTGGGGTTGCAATGGTTTTCTTTTCACTTGAAGCCGTTTTTTTGAAGTGATTGAAACTCACATTTTGATTAATAGTATATCCGCCTTCATTGGTTCTGCGAATAAACAGCCAGGGAACCAGTGCCTGCGTATCAATATAACTTTCATATTTATCACGCACTTTAAAAAACCAATCGAATGCACCCATCGAACGTCCAGTGCCGATGACATGGTAACAGGTTCGTCCTCCGAAATCTTTGTAATCCTTACTCACCTCCAGGCGTGCTTCACCAGCATCAATAAAACCATAGTGGACACGATACACTAAAACTTCACCGGGAGCAAATGCAACATTAGGAGTACGGGGCAAACCGGATTGTGCAAGACAACAAGAAACTGCACTAAAAAAAATGAATGCAGCTGAAAAACAGTTTTTCATCAAAATTTTATCCTTCGTTTTCTTCTTCGTTTTGCAAATGCTGTTCCAACTCATTGGAGGTTGCGGATGAGGAATTGTTTTCTTCATCGGGCAGGGTTATTCCTTCATCTTGCAAGAGATCATCAACCAGATCATTTGGCATTCCGATCTCATTCTCTGCAATATGTAAATCCTTCAGCTTCGGTAAATCCTTCACCGACTTCAATCCGAAATGATCCATAAAGTTTTTACTTGTTCCGTAAAGCAAAGGTTTGCCCGGTGAATCACTCTTGCCTTCAATCACAATTAATTCTTTCTCCAATAATTTCTGAATGCTGTAATCACAATTTACTCCACGGATATGTTCAATCTCTGATTTTGAAAGCGGTTGTTTGTAAGCAATGATGGCAAGTGTTTCCAAAGCAGCAGTGGATAAACGCCTCTTTGCTTTAATCTGCAACAAAGTATTTACTGCATTGTGATATTCTTTTTTAGAAAGGAACTGGAAACCATCAGCTATCTCAATCAACTCAAAAGAAAAATCTTCGTGATTGTATTTTTCTTTCAGTTCACAAATTACTTCCAAAACTTCTTTCTTACTTAACTCCCAACCGTAAACAGTTTTGAGACAGGAAATAATTTCTTCTGTTGTGATGGTTTGCTCAGCAGTGAATATGAGCGCTTCGATATGTTGTTTTAATAATTGCATGTTCTTTTGAGTAGGAAGTAGAGAGTAGAAAGTAGAAAGCAGATGGGTTTTCCCCTTTCTGCTTTCTACTTTCTGCTTTCTACTATATTACAATATTTACTATTCTTCCAGGGACTACTATTACTTTTTTTATTTGATCACCATTAAGAAACTTTGACATTTCAGGTGATGTGATTACTTGTTTTTCTATTTCTTCTTTGCTTAACTGAAGCGGGATGTTTAATTTGAAACGAACTTTTCCATTGAATGAAACAGGATATTCAAAGGAGTCTTCCACTAAATATTTTTCATTCCATTTTGGAAATTCAGTCTTAGTAATGCTTTCTTTATGACCTAACAAACTCCACAATTCTTCAGCAATATGCGGAGCGTAAGGAGAAAGAATAATTGCCAGTGGTTCTAATATCGACCGCTTGTTACATTTCAAATCCGTTAATTCATTCACACAAATCATAAAGGTGCTCACTGACGTATTGAAGGAGAAACGATCAATATCTTCTTCCACTTTTTTTATGGTCTTGTGCAATGTTTTTAATTCTGAAGCTGTAGGAGCATCTGCACTAACTTCAAACTTCGCCTCACCCCCAGCCCCTCTCCCTGGGAGAGGGGAGTGATACAATCGCCAGAGCTTACGGATAAAATTTTGCAACGCCTGAAATTCCATTGGTGTTCCATGGTTTGCTTTGCTCTAGCGGACCAAGGAACATTTCAT
>JANLUX010000319.1:0-3538 GCA_031363705.1 Bacteroidota bacterium | reverse complement strand
ATTCAAACCGATGATTTTTCAAAACTGGAATATACCGGATGGCAGAGTGTAGCAGGCAAGTACATGGATAACTGGGCAAAGCTTACCCGGCAGTTTATTACACCGTTGTTAGATGCTGCTCATGTTGGCAAAGGAATGAAAGTACTTGACGTTGCGTGCGGACCCGGGTTGGTTTCTGAAAAAATTTATAAAAGAAAAGCATTGCCGGTTGGAATTGATTTTTCACCTGAGATGATAAACCTTGCAACGCAAATGTATCCGCATATTGAATTTGAAGAAGGTGATGCACAGCAACTTCCGTTTAAGAATAGTTCCTTTGATTCGGTGGTAATGAATTTCGGCATGCTTCATTTGCCAAAACCATTGCAGGCAATGAAAGAGGCATATCGTGTACTTAAAAAAAGGGGAACATTTGCATTTACAGTTTGGGCAAGTGCGGCAAAAAGCCCCGCCTCCAAAGTTATGAATGATGCCAAACAAAAATATGCCGATATGAATGTTCCTATGCCAGTGTCACCTCCCTATGATTATTTTGAAGATAAAGAAAACTGCAAAAAATTTTTAAGCGATGCAGGTTTTGATCCCCAAACAATGCATTACAAAACAAAACTTGTTAAATGGAAAGTTCCTGCTGCCGGCTTTTTATTTGAAGCAGAATTAAATGCCGGAGTAAGAAATGCTGCGTTTCTGCGCCAGCAATCAGAAGAAACTTTAGATAAAATAAAATTATCTATAGAGCAGGGGATGCAGCAGTTTAAAACAAATGAAGGATACAATCTCCCTTTTCGTGGTTATATAGTTGCAGCAGAAAAATAGTATGAAAAAATCCGTAGTCGCAGAATACAGACAGTATTTGGAAAACAAGATATGCCTTACGTCCTTGAAACTGTTGCAGTGTTTTTATACACTTGTAAAAAAGAAAAATAAAAGTGTCAACATTAGAATTGCAAAATAATAACTAACGGTTGCTCCTAATTCAAAAAAATTGAAGCAACATAATTAAATATTTACCATAAGCGTTTACTCTAATGAAAAAAAAATTATTGCTGTTTGCTTTTACATTTTCAATTTCTTCAATCGCATTCGCGCAGCACAAGAAAACAAACAGCAGTGATTCAACATTAATTATTCAGCTTGAAAATGATTGGGCGAAAGCCCTGATCATCCGTGATGAAACAGTATTTAATAAATTGCTTGCTACTGATTTTTTTTACACAGAAAATGAAAAGCTGTATTCCCGCACCGAAATGATGCAGTCTGTGATGTCAGAATCAGACACAATAGCAAATGCTTACAATGAAGATATGCAGGTGCACATCAAAGATAAAACCGCAATAGTTACAGGGTGGCTCTTCGTTAACGGAAAAGGTGTAGAAGGCAACTTCAAACGCAAATACAGATTTACAGATATATGGTTTAATAATAAAGGTACCTGGCAATTGATAGCCGCTCAGGATTATTTGCTGCCTTAATCACAGAAAAGGTAATTCAGTTTGTTTTATTTAACTGATTTAAAAATTCGGTTTCAATAAATATTTGGAATAAAAAGTATCAATCACCACCAATGCTTCATCAGCAGTATCAACAATGGTAAAAAGTTTCAGGTCTTCAGCATGAACATATTTTTCTTCCACCAACACTTTTTGCATCCAGGTATAAATTCCTTCCCAATATTCTTTACCAACAAGCACGATTGGAAACTTTGCAATCTTTCGTGTTTGTATCAGCGTGAGTGATTCAAACAATTCATCCATTGTTCCAAATCCTCCCGGTAAGGCAATAAATCCCTGAGCATATTTGATGAACATCAGTTTTCGTACAAAGAAATAATCAAACGTTATGCATTTATCATGATCAATAAATTGGTTGGGTGACTGCTCGAAAGGAAGTGTGATATTTAATCCTACAGATTTTCCTCCTGCTTTTTGCGCTCCTTTATTTGCAGCTTCCATAATTCCTGGTCCGCCACCGGTGATTACTCCATAACCTTCTGTCGTAAGCTTGAAGGCAATCTCTTCTGCCAGCAAATAATATTTACTGTCAACAGCAGTGCGTGCAGAACCAAATATTGAAACACATGGACCAATGCGGCTGAGCTTTTCAAAGCCTTCAACAAACTCTGCCATGATTTTAAAAAGCTGCCAGGTATCGTTGGTTTTTATTTCCTGCCAGTCTTTCTCTCCAAATGCTTTGCGGATTTTTGCTTCTTCTGAATTCATATTATGATTAAAAAATTTTTTGACGCAGATTTACAGATGGAAACAGATTAACTTTTTCAGAATAAGGTTTAGAGAATGAAAATTTAAATCCATTTTAATCTATATTGTAATTGTTTTATAAAATCTTTTCCATCTGCAAATCTGCGTATCCTTTTTACGATTTCTGTAAAGAAAGGTTTTGCTGATAATACATTAATTCTTTTTTGAGGTAGTGAGCTGTTATTGATTTTTCGTTATCTAAAATTTGTTCAGGTGTTCCCTGGCAAATAATTTCACCACCACGTGTGCCGCCTTCAGGACCTAAGTCAATAATATGATCAGCAACTTTAATTACATCCATATTATGTTCAATCACTAAAACAGTGTTGCCTTTGTCAACGAGTTTATGCAACACTTCAAGGAGGATTCTAACATCTTCAAAATGCAAACCAGTAGTGGGCTCGTCTAAGATATAAAATGTATTGCCCGTATCTTTTTTACTCAGCTCTGCAGCAAGCTTCACCCGTTGTGCTTCACCCCCGGATAATGTTGTGCTCTGCTGACCTAACGTGATGTAACCTAACCCAACCTGTTGCAACGTTTTTATTTTATGAAGGATAGATGGAATGTGTTCAAAATATTCAACAGCTTGTTCTATACTTAAATTCAAAACATCATTGATTGATTTGCCACGGTATCTTATTTCTAAAATTTCGCGGTTGTATCTTTTACCATTACAACTCTCACATGTAACATATACATCGGGTAAAAAATTCATTTCAATAACACGCATACCTGCTCCCTGGCAGGTTTCACATCGTCCACCTTTTACATTAAACGAAAACCAACCCGGAGGATAGCCACGAATTTTAGCTTCTGTTAAAGTGGAAAACAAATTTCTTATATCACTGAATACACCAATATAAGTTCCGGGATTACTGCGTGGTGTTCTGCCGATTGGTGACTGATCAATTTCAATTACTTTATCCACATGCTCTAATCCCTTAATGGATTTATAAGGCAGTGGTTTAGTAATTGAATTATAAAAATGCTGGTTGAGAATAGGATAAAGTGTTTCGTTAATCAAAGTGGATTTACCGCTGCCCGAAAC
Source organism: Bacteroidota bacterium (assembly GCA_031363705.1). Lineage (GTDB taxonomy): Bacteria > Bacteroidota > Bacteroidia > AKYH767-A > OLB10 > JANLUX01. The sequence goes on along the minus strand of JANLUX010000319.1, from coordinate 229 downwards.
GCCTGTTACACAAATTAATTTACCAAGAGGCAAATCAACATTTACATTTTTGAGATTATTACCTGAAGCGCCTTTAAGCGTAATTTTTTTTCCTGAACCTGTTCTTCGTTTATGTGCGTTGATTTGTAATTCACCACTTAAATATTTTGAAGTAAGCGAATTTGATTCCATCATCTCTTCCGGTGTTCCGCTTGCTACAATTTTTCCTCCATGAATTCCTGCTCCCGGA
>JANLUX010000306.1:0-2723 GCA_031363705.1 Bacteroidota bacterium | reverse complement strand
GAGTTGTTCTGCCGGCTCTCCCAATTGTTTCATTTGCTGAAAAAGAATTTGTGAAGTTTCAGGAAGTTCATCACTTCGCTGCATGGCCATTGTTCTTGCTCTCACTCTTTCCAATGCCAGTTCAATCTGTGCTTCTCTTGCATTTGCAATAGCCAATTCAACATCAGCATATCGTTGGTATAAAAAATAAAATACATTTCTAAATCGTTTGAGCAATTGCAATTTACTATCGCCTATGGCTTCAAATGTTGAAATTCCAATGGAACCGGTTCCGATGGAATAAAAATAATAGCAGAGCGCAGAACTGTTGTTTATTCTCACATCATCTTTTTCACCAATTCTTTTTCTGAAATTTTGCCATTCCACTAAATCGTTTCCTGAAAAAACGGTTTCCGAAAAAGCATCATCGGCACTTCTAATCTGCGTAATTTGTTTTTCGATTACAGGATGAATGTTATAAGTTAAATGATTTATGCTTCTGCCAATTTCATCAGAGTAATCATAATTCACAAATGTTCGTTTATCGTCATTGTGAATGTTTATCATGGCATTTCGCAACTCGGGATAACCCAGTAATTGAAATTCCTTAAATAATGTTTCACAGATGTTGAGCAGGTCGTAAGGTTTATTCATGCTTAAAGCCACTGCTCTTACTCTTTCCAGAGCGGCTTCAATTTTTGCTTCGTGCGCTTGTGCCTCTGCCAATTCAATATCAATAAACCTGCTGTAGGCTAATTTAAATACATTACGAAATCGTTTAAAGATGATAATGTCTTCTTCTTTCATGGGAGTGTAGGTAGAAATACCAAGTGCACCCTGCCCTATAGAATAAAAATAATAGTGAACTGATTTTGCTTTTTCAAGAATGGGGTCAGCATTCTGATTTGTTTTTTTTCTGTATTCAATCCAATTTTTTAATGCATTGCCCTCAAATGTTTTTGTAAAAAATGCATCGCTTGATGCTGATATTTGATTTACAAATTCTTCTACAATGGGATGAAGTTTGATTTCAATTTCAAGAATGCTGTTTGTTTTATACTGTGCAAAATATTCGTAATTAATATAAATTCCTTTCTCCTTATAGATGATGGCTGTTTGAATATTTCTGATGTCAGCTATTTTAAGCAATTCTAATTGGTCTGAAATAACACGACACACCTCTACCATGTCAGCTGGTTGTTTCATGCTCATTGCAACTGCACGAACCCTTTCGAGCGAAGCCTCAATTTCTAATTCACGGTTTTTATGTTCCAGTTCAATGGTGCGCCTTTTTACAGCATCGCGCAGTTCAAGATTTTCTTTTGAAATTTTTTCAATAGCAATGTTATCTCCTTCCTGTGTTCTTATATCAGGCATTGAAGAATGTTGGTGAATAATCTTCCAATCATTATTTTTTTTCTGCATCAGCGTTGATGCTCTGAATTTGGAATAGAAAGCCCATTCGTTATCTGTTAATACATATACATCGCAAAGTTCATGGCACAGGATGATATTATCTTGCTGTTCAAACACAGTACTCCTGTTTCGCATTTCTAATTTGCCAGCTACCTGGTCAATTGTATCATAAAGAAATTTGACAGCATCTTTTTTATTAACAAACACTTCCGTTTCCGCACTTCCTACTTGCGTGTAATTATCATCAAGCAAAGGGTGCATTGCTTCCACATCGCCTTTAAGGTAATTATCCCAATAGGAATTATATACCTGCCTTACTTGTGCTTCTTCTTTTTTGCTAAGCTTCATTTTCATAAATTTTTCTCAACAAAATACATATCAATCTCTCCTTTATTCTTCGCCTGTATTTTTCCGCGATGGAAACATTTTTCCAGAAAAATTTTGAATCTATTAAAATGTAAATAACATGTAACCAATAGTAGATCATAATCAGAAATATTTCTTTCCTGCTAAATGAAACGAGTTTGTTGAAATTAGCAACGATGTTTTTGCAATGCTATTTGAAAGGACTTTGCTAAGTCAACCATTGTGATGATGACACCTATTTTGTTAGTATCATTTGTTTGGAATCCCTGATAGTTCCATCAATGATGAGTGAATAAGAATACATTCCTGCCGATAGTTCTCCTGCTTTTAGCATTATAGGTTTTGATGATTGAATAGTGTATGTCCTTATTTGTTTTCCTCTTTCATCAGTGATAACCAACTGCGCTGAATTGAACTTGGCAGGTAAGTGAAATTTAATTTCAGTTTGCTGGGTAAATGGATTGGGATGGTTCTGTTCTAATTCTGCAGCATCAGTTTGCTGACTGCCTGAAGTTGCTTTGTGATTATCATTTGACGGATCGTAATTTACGCAGCATTGTGAAAAAGCAAGTTCCAATTTATTTAAACGGGATTTGATCGCTGCATTTTCGTTTTGTAAATTACTACCTGTTGATTGCAAATTTTCATTTTGTTTTTTCAATTCATCATTCGACTTTTTCAATTCATCAATCATTTTTTGCTGCTCCTGAACCGACCTGATGATTAAAGGAGTTACACTTCCATAATCAACCATCCATGGATTTTTCTCTGCCGGTTCATTATTTTCTCTTGGCTTGCTTACCGATTGGGGAAATACTTCATAAAGCTCCTGTGCCATAAAACCGGTTTGAACATTTTTGTCCGGGTCTGATTTAAAGGTGTAATCATAAATGTTTATTTTCATTAAATCCGATAATCCCTTTTGCGAGCCTCCGATAATATTTTTTAAACGCTTGTCGGAA